>CALBVR010000199.1 GCA_937969565.1 uncultured Acidimicrobiales bacterium
GTCGTGGGCGCGGGCATCGCCGACGCCCGAGGGCAGCTGGTGAAGTTGTGGTTCTCCGCCGCTGACATCGACCACGAGCGCCACCGGCTCCACGCTGTTGCCGGTGGTTCGGTTGCCGACGGCGACGACGCGGTCGCCAACAAGGTCGACCGCTTGCAGCTCGACGCCCTCGACCGGCGGAAGCAGGGAAGACCAGACGCCGTCGCGCCGGCCGAGAACGAGGCTCTCCGGGGTTCCATCGGTTTCGGCGTGGCCGACGACCACGGCGATGTCGCCGGCGACGGCAACATCGGTCAACTCTCCCGGGCCGGAAATCTGCAGCGGAACCTGCGCCCACACCGGATCGGTCCAATCGGTGCCCTCCGCCACCACCCAGAGGCCGGGCTGGGCAATGCCATCAATGGCCGAACTGCCGACGACGAGGAACTCACCGCGAGCGTTGTCCCCGGCCGCTGCCAGCAGCTGTTGCGGGCCGGGTCCGGTGAACGACTCGTCGGTGGTGGGTCGCATGCGGGCCGCCCGGTCGCCGATCCAGGCGACCCCGTCGGTGCCGGTGCGTCCGGAGTCGCCGACCGCAAGGAACGCGACGCGGTCGAGCAGCCCGATGCCCCGAAGGCGCTGGTCCGCCGGGTCGCTCCCGGCGATGGTCGCGAACTCCTGCTGGTGGGTCCACTCGCCGGCCGCGTTCATGGTCCACATGACGCTCTGCTGTTCCGAGGCGGTCTCGCCGTCGCCGGCGGAACCCACCACGGTGAGACCGAGTTGGTTGGCCACCGCACCGAACATGATGCCCACGTCCCCCTCCGGGGCGGTGAAGGCGTCCTGGTCGATTCGGACGAGTGTGGGGGTGATCTCCAGTTCCGTGTCGTCACCGGGTCCGCCATCGGCCGCGGCGGGATCCTCGCCCACCCACACGGACTGGAACAACAGTGCGCCCGCAACACCGAGGGCGGCGAGGCCGAGCAGGACCACGGCGGCCGTGCGGCCGCGTCGGGGCGTCCGTGTGGCCGGTGCCTTCGCTGGCGGCACAGCCAGGTCGGGGCGAAGCGGTCGTGCAACGATGGTCTCGACGGGTGGGAGCACCTCGGTCTGGTCGGGGCGGGTGAAGTCGGCGAGGGTCGCGTCCGGGTCCGGTCGTTCCGCGGCCACCGGCGGTGCAACGACGGGCGGTGCCGGTTCGGGGGCGACGGTGACCGTGGGTGCCGGTTCGGGGGGCAACGGTGCCGGCTCGGGGCGCGCAGCGGAGATTCCGGGCGCCGGTGTCGGTGGCCGACCGAGGAGCACTTCGGCCTCGTTCAGACGTCGGCCGAACTCCTCGGCGGTCTGTGGGCGTTCGGCCGGATCCTTGGCCAGGACGTCGTCGAGGAGATCGGAGAGCGGTGCCGGAACATCGAATTGGGCGAGGGGAGGTGCCGGGTTCTCCAGGATGCGCCGGATGACCATGGCCTTGTTGTCGCTCGCCCCGGACTTGAACGGCGCCCGACCGAGCAGCATCTCGTAGAGCGAGATACCGAGTTGGTAGATGTCGCCGCGACCGTCGAAACCGTGATTGTGGAGGATCTCCGGCGGCGTGTACGCCAGGGTGCCGATGATCGACTGCGCAGCCGTGAGTTGGCTCTGGCCCGTCAGTCGGGCGATACCGAAGTCTGCGAGCTTGGCGCCGGCGCCGTCGTCGAGGATGTTCGCCGGCTTGATGTCCCGATGGAGGACGCCGCTGCGGTGGGCGGCCATGAGTGCCGAGCACAACTGGACCCCGATGCGGGCGACGGTCGACCAGTGAAAGGCGCCGTTCGTGGTGAGCTGCTCCTTGACGGAACCACCGTTGACGTACTCGAGCGCCATCCAGTGGTGGCCGTCCTCGTTCTCACCGCTGTCGAGAATGCCCACGATGTGGGGATGGCCGCCCAGAGCGGACATGGAAAGCCGTTCCCGTTCGAACCGTTTCAGGTCGCTGGTGTCCTGCACGTGGGAGAAGAGCATCTTGATCGCGACTTCGGTGCCGTCGGGATCGATGGCGCGATGAACGGAGGCGAAGCCGCCACGGCCCACCTGTTCCAGAACCTCGTATCCCGCGATGTTCGGTGTCGCCACCGTTGACTCCCTTGCCGGGATCGTGCTGATCGCCGATCCGACAGTCTGACACGGAACGCGCAGCGTTCGGCAGCGTCGGCCGAAGTCAGGCCAGCGGGGTCGGAGCGACCGGGGCGCCGCCGTCACCGGGGTCAGGTTCCGGCTCCGGCTCGGGTTCCGGCTCCGGAACCGTCGTGGTGGTGGTCGTGGTGGTGGTCGTTGTCGTTGTCGTTGTCGTTGTCGTGGTGGTGGTGGTCGTCGTGGTCGTCGTCGTGCTGCTGGTGGTGGATGTGCTCGACGTGGTGGAGGAGGTCGTGGTCGTCGGCTCGATCGTGGTGGTCGTCGTCGAGCTGGTGGTGGTCGTGGTGCTGGACGTGGACGACGTGGTGGACGAGGTGGAGGACGTGGTGGTCGTCGGCTCGATCGTGGTGGTGGTCGTCGTCGTGGTCGGAGCTTCGGTCGTCGTGGTGGTCGTTGTCGTCGTCGTGGTGGCGGTCGTCGTGGGCGCCTCGGTCGTCGACGTCGTGGTCGGCGCAATGGTGGTGGCCGTCGTCGTGGTGGGAGCCTCGGTCGTGGTGGTCGTGGTCGGCGGATCGGTGGGTGTCGGCGGCTCGGTCGTGATGACCGTCGGGGCCGTCGTTGGCGCCTCGGTCGTGGTCGTGGGGGCTTCCGTCGTCGTCGGCGCTTCGGTGGTGGTCGTGGGCGCCGCTGTCGTGGTCGTGGTCGAAGGTTCTGTCGTCGGTGCGTCGGTGGGATCGGGATCGGGCGTCGGCTCCTCGACCACATCGAGCACCTCGGTGGGCACCGTGGTCTCGGACTTCACCGGCGCGGCAGTGGTGGTGGTGGTCGATGGTTCAACGGCCGCCCGCGGTGCCAGGGTGGTGCTGGTGCGTTGAATCGTGGGCGGCACGAAGCGGGTGGTCGGCACCGCTGCGGTCGTCGCGGTGGTGGCTTCGGTCGACGCTGGTGCCGCGGTGGTTGTCGTACTCGACGAAGCGACCGTGCTCGACGTCTCGTCCACGGTGGACGGCGCCAGCGAGGGAGCGACGGTCGGTGACGGGACACTCGTGGTCGGTCCGACCAGCTGGGTCTCCGCAGCGAGGGAGGGGAGCAGTTCGCCGTCGTCGCCGGCAACCGGCACCGATCCGTCCGGACCCTCGACCACGAAGAGGCCGCTGCCGTCGCCGACCCCGTCGGCCTGACTGGCCTCTCTCGAGACGCCGAACTTGGGAACGAGCCGGGCCTGACGGTTCGCGTCCACGACCGCTGCCATTCGCCCGAAGGTGTCGTTCGCCCAGACGACGCCGTTGTGGACCCGTACCTCGAACTCGACGTTTGGTGCCACAAACGGCACCGTGGTCTGCTCCGCGGTGTCCAGCTCGACTCGGAGCACGGTCCCGTTCGCCCAGTTCGGGACGTAGGCGACGTCGTCGCTGATCACCGGAGGGCCGTAGCGCCACTCCTGCTGTTCGAGATCGATGGCGCGGCACGGCAGGTTCGGGGATGAACCGAGCGGGCTGAGAAGCAGTTCATTGCGTTGACGGTCGACCATCGGGAGGTCGAGGGCCCCGGCGGACGCCTCCCCGATGGCGACATCGGTGGTCGAGCTGGCGATGCACTGGCTCTCGACGAGTCGTTCACCGGCCACTCGTTGGACTTCGAGCCGCACGTTGTCGACCAGGAGCACGCCGTCGCTCGACGTGGTCAGCTGCGGAACCGCGGTGGTCTCCGTCAGCTCGACGATCCGACGAAAGTCGGTGTCTTCGGCCCCCATGTGGTGAATCGCCTGACCATTGCCGTCCACGGCGTAGATGCCGTCCTGAGCGAGCACGGCGCTCGAGATGCCTCCGGTGAATCCGACCACGGTGTGCTCGAACGTGGTCAGGTCCACACGGTCCACACGAGCGGCGCCGACCACGACCACCCGGTCGCCGGTTCCGTGGAGCTCGATGTCGCCCTCGGCCACGCCGAGATCCATCAGGTGGGTGATGCGATGCGTTGCCCGATCGACCAGCACGAGGGTGCGGGTCTCGTGGTTGGCGACGGCGACGCGGGAGGAACCGGCGTGTGCCGAGATGCGCTGGCCCGGCTCAGCCACCTGGATGGTGTTCTGCACGTCGAGGGATTCGCTGTTGACCTCGACGATTGCACCCGCCGAGCTTGTCTCGAACCAGATGGAGGCGTCCGATATTGCGACCGAGGCGGACGCCTTGGGGTCGAATTGGAAAACGGCGTAGCCGAGGGCAACGACGGCAAGCGCGACAACGACGACGAATGGCTGCGGACCACGCAGGTTGATTCGATCTCGCTTCGCCATGTTTCGCCCGTCTCGTTGGAGCGAACCCACCGTTGCTCCTCACTCATTGTCACCGAAAGGACGTTTCGTTGGCAATGCGAGTCGCGGAGAGTGTGAATTTGCCCACGCAGTCAGGTCGCGGTGATCCGCCCGGTCCCTCACCGGACCAGTCCGGGGCTGGTCCCCGAGGCATAGAGTGGCGCAGTGGGCGCCATCGAATCACTTCTTTTCCTGTTCCGGCGCATGCCTGCCGATCAGAAGCGGCTGTTGCTCGCATCGCAGGTCGCCGCGGTGATCGCGGTGCTGTTCGAACTGCTGATTCCCCAACAGATCCAGCGGATCATCGATGAGGGCGTTCGCAACCAGGACACCGGGGTCGTCGTCGAGACGTCGCTGCGGATGCTCGGCTTCGGCATTGCCTCGATGGTCTTTGGTGGTCTTGCCGCGTACCTGGCCTCGCGTGTCGCCACCGAAACGGCCCACGGCATCCGCGTGGCGTTGTACGAGAAGGTCACGACCCTGTCGTTCGGCGACCTGGACCGGTTCCGGACCGGTCCACTGCTCGTCCGACTCACCAGCGACATCTCGATCCTGCGGAACGCCCTGATGATGGCGATCATCATGCTGATTCGTTCGCCGGTCATGTTGATCGGCGCGTTGATTCTCGTGGCGACCGAGACGCCGTCGCTTCTCCTGCCAACACTCGTGGTCCTGGGCCTCAACCTCGCCGTGATTTCGTTCATCGTGCCTCGGCTCAACCCGCTGTACGCCGCACAGCAGCAGCGGCTCGACTCCCTCAACACGGTGCTGCAGGAGAATCTGGCCGGCGTGCAGGTCGTCAAGAACTTCGTCCGTCAACCGCTCGAGGTCGAGCGCTACACCGATCGCAACGACGAGCTCTACGAGGCGTCGATGCGCCCGGCGCGTCGGGTCGCGCTCCTCGAGCCGACATTCGTGACCCTGATCTACCTGGCGGTCGCCGGTGCCCTGTTCTTCACCGCCCGCAGCGGGGCGGGGTCGCTCACCGCGGGTGAGCTCACCACGTTCTTCAACTATCTGCTCACGGCGATGCTGCCCATTGCGTTCTTGTCCTTCGTGCTTCCCGAGCTCGGCCGTCTGGGAACCTCGATGGGACGTTTCCGCGAGATCTTCCGCACGATCCCCGACGTCCAGGAGCGTGACGACGCCCAACCGTTCGGCGACATCGACGGCGCCATCGAATTCGACGACGTCTCCCTCCACTATCTCGAAGCCGACGGCTCGCCCGCCGGTTCGCCGGTCCTCGACCAGGTCAGCTTTCGAATCGAGCCGGGCGAGACCGTCGTCGTCATCGGCGCAACCGGCTCCGGAAAGACCTCGCTCGTCAGCTGCATTCCGCGCTTCTATGACGTCACCGATGGCGCCGTGCGCATCGATGGCGTGGACGTGCGCGACGTGCGACTCACCGACCTGCGGCAGACGATTGCGATCACGCTGCAACAGGCCCACATCTTCACCGGCTCCGCTGAACACAACATCAAGATGGGTCGGCCCGAAGCCGGGTCCGAGCAGGTCGAGAGCGCACTGCGGGTGGCCGATGCCGACACATTCCTTCACCGGCTCCCCGACGGCATCGAAACCGATCTGGCCGAGAAGGGGACGAACCTGTCCGGCGGTCAGCGTCAGCGCATCGCGCTCGCCCGCGCGGTCGTGGCCCGTCCCCGGATCCTCATCCTCGATGACACGACGAGTGCGGTCGATGTTGCGACCGAGGCCCGGATTCAGGCTCGCCTCGCCGCCGAGCACGCCGACACGACGGTGGTGATGGTGGCGCAGCGGGTGTCGGCAGCACTGAGCGCCGACCGCATCCTGCTACTCGACCACGGTCGTCTCGTCGGCAACGGTACCCACGACGAATTGCTCGACTCGAGCGAGCTCTATCGCACGATCGTCGAATCGCAGCTCGGCCCACTCGACGAGGTCGAGGAGCTGCTCCAAGCCGCACCGTCCGTCGACCCGGAGGCCGATCGATGACCGCCCCCGGCCCCCGTGTCCCGTCGAACATCGGTGCCACCCTGCGCCGCCTTTTCGGCTATCTGCTGATCCGACGGGTGGTCGTCGCAGGTTCGGTCCTGTTGCTGCTCGCCGGACTGCTTCTGCAGTCCATCCAGCCGCTGTTGTTCGGCAACGCCGTCGACGACGTTTTCGAGGGGCAGACCGACGGACTCGGCAGTCAGGCGCTGCTGATCCTGGTCCTCGCCCTCGTGACCTTCGTCCTGCGCTGGGCGGCCGCCAACCTGATTGCGATCGCGGCACAAACCGCGATGCGTCGGCTCCGACAGGAACTGTTCGAGAAGCTGCAGACGTTGTCGCTCGGCTTTCACGAGTCCCGATCGTCCGGCGATCTGATGAGCCGGGTCACGTCGGACACCGAGGTCATCAACACGTTCCTGTCGTCGTCGCTGTTCGGATTGGTTTCGGCGATGATCCAGATGGTCGCCATCACGGTGATCATGTTCAGCCTCGACGTCGTGCTCGCCATCGTCGTCCTGCTGATCGCTCCGCTTTCGCTGCTGGTGATGAGCCGGATCGGCAAGCAGGTGGCCCGCAACTTCACGATCCTGCAAGGGGCCGTCGGGTCGATCAACGGCTACCTCGAGGAACGCGTCACCGGCCAGAAGACGTTGCAGGCCTACGGGCAGCAGGGAGCAACGGTCGACGAACTCCGGCAGCGATCGCTCGTCGCCCGCGACGCCGATCAGAAGGCGTCGTTCCTCGGCTGGATGGTGATGCCGACCGTGCGACTGGTGGGCAACGCCGATGTGGCCGCGATCGCGCTGATCGGCGGGATCATGGCATCGAACGGTCGGGTCGGCGTCGGCACCGTCGTGGCCTTCCTCGGTTTCTCGCAGCAGTTCGCCATGCCCGTCGGAGCGATCTCCCGTTCGATCAACTCCGCCATCCAGTCGGCGGCGGGGGCGAACCGGGTCTTCGAGCTCCTCGACGAGCAGCCGGCCATCACCGACGGCGCCGCAGCCCGACCCTTCTCGCGGGCCGAGGGCGACGTGGTGTTCGACAACGTCGACTTCAGCTACGACACCGGCGGGCAGATCCTGTTCGACAATTCGTTCCACGCCCGACCCGGTCAGATGATCGGCATGGTCGGCCCGACGGGTGCCGGCAAGTCGACGATCATCAACCTGCTCGGTCGGTTTTACGAGATCGACGACGGTGAGATTCGACTGGACGGGGAACCCATCGTCGAACTCAAGTTGGACGACCTGCGGCTGCGGGCCGCCGTCGTGCTGCAGACGCCGTTCCTCTTCAGTGAGACCGTGATGTACAACCTGAAGTATGGGCGCAGCGATGCGTCCGACGAGGAGTGCATCGAAGCGGCCAAGGATGCCAACGCCCACCGGTTCATCGAGCGACTGCCCGACGGCTACGAAACGGTGCTCTCCGAGGGTGGTTCGAACCTCTCGCAGGGGCAACGACAGTTGCTCACCATTGCTCGGGCGATCGTGGCCCGGCCCGACGTGCTGATCCTCGACGAGGCGACCTCATCGGTGGACACCCGCACCGAACGCGCCATCCAGCTTGCGATGAACCGGCTCATGGAGGGGCGGACGTCCTTCGTGATCGCCCATCGGTTGTCGACGATCCGACACGCCGATCTCATCATCGCCCTGGACGGTGGCGCGATCCGGGAGATCGGACCCCACGAGGAGCTGCTCGCCAACCGCGGCTTCTACCACGAGCTGTTCATGCAGCAGTTCGCCCGGACCTGATCAGCTCAGATCCTCGGCGGCCTGGCGGACCTGACGATCCCGGTCGTGGAGTGCCCGTTCGAGTGCGGCCGTGACCTCGGGGCCGTCAAACGGTGCGAGGGCCAGCACGGCGCGCCGCCGGACCGGTGGCTTGTCATCGAGACCCGCAAGGATCGTGGGCAGCCCGTCACGGTGGCCGATGGCGCCGAGGGCAGCGATGGCGGCCTCTCGGCAGATGGCGATGTCGTGTTCGACACCGACACGATTCAACGCAGCCACGATCATCGAATCGTCGTCCTCGCGTTCGCCGAGCGCCCACGCGGCCGTCTCGACGACGAGATCGTCCGGGTCCGACAGAAGATCGACCAGCGGCACCGAACCGGCGACCGCCAGTTCGATGGCTCGGCAGCGGACGTCACGATCAGGGTCGACCAGGCCGCGCTGGAGGTCGTCGTCGCTGAGCACACCGGCTCGCTGACGCGCGCCCCACGAAAGGATGCGCAAGACTGGGTCCGTCGAGGCACTCGCTCGGTCGAGCACCGCGATGTCCGCCGTGGTTCCGGCGAGCACGACATCGGATCGATCGGGGTCGGGTGACTGGGCCATACGACTCAAGAACTCGACCGTGGGTCCGATGGGACCACTCGCCCGATGTCGCGATCACCTGGAGAAATGAACATGTCACACATTGTCGTGTATGAATCGGCCGATGGTGCGTCCGGCTTCGAACGATGTGGAAGTCTCGATGCGGCCATCGTCGCCGCCGAGCGTCTGCGCAATGTCGAGGGAGTGACCGCACCGCGCATCTTCAAGCTCGAAGAGGTGCAGTTCGACTTCCGTCCGTACTTCCGGGTCGAGGTGAACGACGACGACGCCTCGTCCTCGGCTGCGCCGGTCGAGCGCACGGTGATTCCCGAACCACCGGTGATGGCTGCCCGTGAGGTTGCCGCGCCCGTGGAGACGCCGACGCCTGAACCGGAACCCGTGCCAGAACCCGAACCGATCGCATCCGTCGACGACGCCCCATCGGCGGAGCCGGCGGCCGATCCCTTCGCCGAAACGTCGGACGATTCGACCGACTGGGTCACCGCCGATTCGGACACCGAAGCGGCGGCGTTCGAACCGGAGGCCGAGCTCGAAGCGATCTTCGCCACCGATCCGGAACCCGTTCCCGAGAACACCGGTGAGGCACTGTTCGACTCGCTGCAGACCGATGCTCCGGACCCCGAGTCCGTGTTCGACGACGTAGCCGAAGCTGCGGAGGAAACGCCGGTCGTCGAAATGCCCGAGTCGGATTCGATGGTCAGTGTCCGCAAGGGGCTCTTCGGACGCTGAGCGTGGCTCAGCTGCTGATGGCCTGTTCGAGTAGGAACCCGGCGACCAGGATCACGGAACCGATCATGCCAGCGACGGCGACGCCCAGGAACACCACCAGACCGATGAGCAGGAACAACGAGGTGATGCGCCGCAGCACCGACGGGTACGCGTCGGGGCCGTACTCTGCCTGCGCAGGCGGCTGGAAGCCGACGCCCAGCTTCTGCAACAGCGAACGCTCGGGACGAGGCTCGATGGGCAGCTGCCGAGGTGACGGAGGGTTTTCACCGTGTCGTGCGATGCTGGTCATGTGCTGGACAGCGTAGTTGCTCCCCCCGCCGACGCGACGGCAGAGGACACGTCACCGGGCGGCTCGTTCGTCTACTGGTTCGTGCTCGCGCTCGTGATGTTCGGCATCGGCGTGGCGCTCACACTCGTGCGGATCCCGTACCTCGTGCTCGAGCCCGGCTCGACCTTCGAGACGGAGGAGTTCGTCCAGGTCGAGGGCGCGGAGTCGTTCGAGAGTCCCGACGGCGAGGTCCGTTTCGTCACCGTCACCCAGCGTCGACTTTCGCCGGTCGGCTGGTTGATCTCGCGGTTCCGGGAGTCGGACCGCATCTTCCATGAGGACGAGCTGCTGCGGGGTCGCACGTTCGACGAGCAGCGCGAGGAGAACGCTCAGCTCATGCTCACCTCGCAGAGCAACTCGATTGCGGCGGCGCTCACGCAGCTCGGCTTCGAGGTTTCGGAGCCGGCCGGTGTCGTCGTCATCGACGTGGTCGAAGGTGGCGCCCTCGATGGAGTCGTCAGCCGCAACGATGTGATCACGGCGGTGGACGGCCAGACCTTCACGACCGTGCAGGAACTGTTCGACGTGCTGGATCCACGCCAGCCGGGTGAGGAGATCACGCTGCTGGTCAACCCACCGGGTGAAGCGCCGATCGACGTGCCGGTCACCCTCACCGGAGACACTGCGGCGTTTCTCGGTGTCGCACGCGGCGCCGAGGTGGCCGACGCAGGAGACGGTGCGGTCATCGACGATGTGGTGCCCCTGGGGCCGGTCGCCGATCTTCTTGTCGCCGGCGACCGGATCACGCAACTCGATGGTCAGCCGATCACGAATTTCGAAGACCTCGTGATTTCGCTGTCCGATCGCCGATCGGGTGACGTCGTCGCGCTCGAGGCCGTTCGGCTCGATGGTTCGCTCGTGACCGGCGACGTCGAACTGGGAAGCCGGGCGCTCGAACGGGCCGGTCTGTTCAACGCAGCCACGCAGTTCCGCGATGCCGCGCTTCCCTTCGACGTCGAG
Organism: uncultured Acidimicrobiales bacterium; assembly: GCA_937969565.1. Classification (GTDB taxonomy): domain Bacteria; phylum Actinomycetota; class Acidimicrobiia; order Acidimicrobiales; family SHLQ01; genus SHLQ01. The sequence goes on from CALBVR010000199.1 coordinate 10,736, forward strand.
ATCCTGACGGAGGATGTTGGTGGTCCGTCCGCCGGCCTCGCCTTCACGATCACGGTGCTCGATGTCCTCACCGAAGGCGACCTGACCGGCGGCAACCAGATCGTCGTTACGGGCACGATGAACCGGGATGGCTCGGTAGGTGCGATCGGCGGTGTCCATCAGAAGGCGTTTGCCGCACGCGACGCAGATGCCGCAGTGTTCATCGTTCCCTCCGCGAACTTCGACGAAGCGCGGGCGGCGGTCGATGATCTTCGGATCGAACCGGTCGACACGTTGGCTGATGCGCTCGCAATCATCGGCGAGCTCGGTGGAAACGTGGACGAGCTTCCGACCGACGGCACCCTCTGAATTTGCGTCGATCTGGTCCCCGGCCCGCCAAAAGTGGGCCATGGTGATCACAGAACCACGTTTCGTGGGGACGTACCATTGCGTTCGATGGATGGCTCCACCGACAACCTGACGCCGGCCGAGGTCGCCAAGAAGACCTTCGGGTCCCGCCTGCGCGGCGTGGACCCCCAAGAGGTCACCGCGTACCTCGAGCAGGTCTCCGCGCAATTGCGCACCGCCGAGACCGACCGTGACGCCTGGAAGGCCGAGGTCGAACGCCTCCGCGACGAGGTGACCTCGCTGCAGGAATCGCTCGTGCAGCAACAAGCCGAACCCGACGAGGCCGCGCTCACCGAGCAACTCGGTCAGGAGGCGGGTCGGGTTCTCACGGAAGCACGAGCCGCTGCTGCCGATCGCCTGGCCGAAGCTGAGGCCGACGCTGCCGACATCATCGCGGCGGCCGAAGAGCTGCACGCCGAACGATCACGGGCCGCCGATGCCGAGGCCGAACGGCTCCGTGCCGCTGCGCTCGACGAGGAGCGGCGTCGGCTCGAGGCTGCCGACGACGAGGCCGGCACGATCCGGGACCGCGCCCGTGAAGACGCCGAGTCGATTCGGGCCGAAGCCGGTGTCGATCAGCAAGCCGCAGACGCCGAAGCGGCGCGCATCGTTCGTGAAGCAGAACTCACCCGTCGCCGCATTCTCGAGGATCTCGCTCGGCGCCGGTCTGCAGCTCGACGGCAGATCGAACAGCTGCGCGCGGGCCGGGAACGACTGCTGGCCTCCCACGAGGTCGTCCGCCGTGCGCTCGAAGAGATCAGCGAAGAACTGAACATCTCCATGTCGGAGGCGCGGGCCGCGGCGGAGACGGCGGGCCACAACGTGAGCGACTCCACGTTGGAAGAGATCGAGGCGGAGATCGAGACGGCCAAGCTCGCCGGTCTGCTGGACACCGGTCCCGTACCCGTCGTCACGCCGGCCCGTACCCGAGTTGAGAAGGCGTCGGAGCCAACGGTCGAGATGACCCCCATCGTGACGGCTGAGAACACTCCGTCATCAGCCGACGAACCGGAGACGGCGGTCGAAGCGCCGACGGAGTCCGAAGCGCCGAGGGAGCCCGAAGCGTCGGCCGAGCCCGAGGCTTCCGAGCCCGAGGAGGCCGCTGCGAGCGAGGACGAGGTCACCGCCGCTGTCGAGTCGGAACCGGTGGACGACGGCCGCGAGGAGGCGGCTGCTGCTCCGGACATCCAACGTTCGGATGATGCTGCACGCGGGGACGATGGCGATGGCCCGCTGGCCGAAGTGGTGAGTCTGACCGCCGCCCGTCAGGACGTCGACACCGACCGGCATCCGGCGAACCGCAGGTCGACGAAGCCCCGGGACCCCGAACCCGAATCGGAGCCGGCGCCCGAGCCCCTCGAAATGGTGACCGCAGTCGACGACGCCGACGAACCAGACGAGCCCTCGGAACCCGTCGAGGTCGAGGAGCCCGCAGAGGTCGTGGCTGAGGAGGTCGTCGACACGAACGAGGCGGCCGAGCCAGCCGAGGACGAGGAGTTGGTCGAGGAGTCGGTCGAGCCGGCTGCCGCTGAAGTCGAACCGGAGCCCGAACCGGACCCCGAACCCGAACCGGAGCCCGAGTCTGAACCGGAGGCGGACCCGGCTCGGGTGGACAGCCTGTTCGCCCGCATGCGCCAGACCCAGGACGCGGCCGTCGTGGCGGAAGCCGCCGAAGCCGACTCCGGCCCCGATGGCGAAGCTGACACTGCCGCCGAGACCGGGATCGCTCCCCAGCAACGGGCCGATGAGGTCGGTCGGAAGCTGAAGCGGGTGCTCGCCGATGAGCAGAGTGAGGTGCTCTCGACACTCCGCGCCGGAACCGACGGCGCCAGCGTCGAGACGCTGCTCGGCAGCGAAGCCGATCATCGCCTTCGCTATTGGTCGGCGACCGAGGCGGTCCTGGGCGATGGTGTCGCCGATGCGCCCGAGGCCGAGGCCGAGATCGGTCGCCTCGTCGAGGGAATCCGACGTCGGGTGGACGCCTGCCTCACCGACGTGTCCGACGATCCGGACGCAGTCGTCGACCGGCTGCGCAGCGTCTATCGCGAGGTGAAGACGCAGCGCATCGCCGAACATTCGCAGATCATTTGTGGGGCGTTGAAGGATCTGAACGCCAGCTGAGCTCACGTCGGCGCATGGCAGCGATATCCTCGACGGGACATGGCAACTGACGAAGAAACCGAGTCCGAGAGTCGCCGCCCGGGTCGAGGCCGGATCATCGGCTTCATCGTGGTGGTGGCGCTCATCGTCCTGCTCGCTTCATTGCGCGGGATCTTTGGGCTCTACACGGACTATCTCTGGTACGACGACATCGGACGTACCGACGAATGGACGACGGTTCTGTCGGCCCAGATCATCCTGTCCGTCATCTTCATCGCGGTGTTTTTCGTGCTCGCGTGGATCAACCTGGTCATCGCCGATCGCATCGCTCCGGCCTTGCGGCCTCCCGGCCCCGAAGAGGAACTGTTGGTCCGCTGGCACGAGACGATCGGTCGGCGCACCGGCCTCATTCGCTTCGCCATCGCCGGCTTCTTCGCGCTGGTCGCCGGCGGTGGAGCGGCGTCACAGTGGAACGAATGGATCCTGTTCACCAATCCGGTGGACTTCGGAACGACCGAACCGGTCTTCGGCCGCGACATCGCGTTCTACATCTTCCGGTTGCCGTTCCTGAACTTCGTCGTCAGCTGGTTCTTCGCGGCGTTCATCATCATCGGCATCATCACGGCAATCTGGCACTACATCAACGGCGGCATCCGCATCCAGACCGTCGACCGACGCAGCACGCCGCAGGTGAAGGCCCACCTGTCGATCATCCTGGCGTTCCTGGCCCTCTTCAAGGCGGCCGACTACTACCTGCAGCGATTCGATCTGTTGACGTCGCAGCAGGGCTTCGCCCGCGGCGCCTTCTACACTGACCTCAACGCGTCCCTTCCGGCCATCCAGCTCCTGCTGTTGATCTCGCTCTTCTCCGTGGGTCTTCTGGTCGCCAACATCTGGCGCCGGGGATGGGCCCTGCCCTCCATCGCCGTCGGCCTGTGGGCGCTCATCGCAGTGATCGCCGGGGGCATCTACCCAGCGGTCATCCAGCAGCTGCAGGTCTCTCCCGACCAGGAAGCCCGGGAACGGCCGTACATCGAGCGGAACATCGCGGGCACGCGGGCAGCGTTCGAGCTGGACGCCGTGAACACGGGCGACTTCACCTACACCGGCGAAATCGACCCAGCGCAGCTCCTGCAGGAGCGCAACGTGCTCAGCAACGCCCGCCTGCTCGACCCTCGGATCGTCGACGACTCGTTCACACTCAACCAGAAGGACCGCGACTTCTACCGCGACTTCGACGAGTCGCTCGACATCGACCGGTACATGATCGACGGCGAGCTCACCCCGATGGTCGTCGGTGTGCGCGAGCTCGGCCAGGTCAACGCATCATCATGGGAAGAGCTGCATGCGGTGAACACCCACGGCTACGGCATCGTGATGGCCCCGGCCAACCGAGTCGACGAGAACGGCGTGCCGCAGTTCGTCGTTCGGGACGCCCCGCTCGAATCCGACTTGGACGAGATCCAGATCGATCAGCCGCAGATCTACTTCGGTGAGGCCAACTCGCCGTACGCCGTGGTCTCGACCACGCAGAACGAATTCGAGCCGGGCAACGCCGGCGGCTTCAGCTACGACGGGGAGGGCGGCGTGCCGATGTCGTCGTTCCTGCAGCGACTGGCGTTCTCGTTCCGCTTCGGGGAGATCGAGCCGTTGATTTCCGGCACGCTCACCGACGAGACCGAGGTGCTGTTCGTCCGCGACATCGTCGACCGGGCTCGCCGCATCGCACCGTTCCTTCAGTACGACAGCAACCCGTATGCCGTCGTGTCCGATGGTGGTGTCAGCTGGATCATCGATGCGTACACCACATCGAGCGACTACCCGTATTCCGATCTCGCTCCCACCACACAGCTGCCGGACGAGTCTGATCTGAACCGCAACTTCAACTATGTGCGCAACTCGGTGAAGGTCGTCGTCGATGCGTACGACGGTTCCGTCGAGTTCTATGCCGTGGATGAACCCGGCGATCCGGACGCCGATCCGATCCTGTGGGCCTACCGTCAGCAATTCGACGGGCTGTTCCGGAGCATGGACGAGATGCCCGCAGACATCCGGGAGCATCTTCGCTTTCCGGAAGACCTGTTCCGGGTGCAGACCGAGCTGTGGGGTCGCTACCAGCTCGAGGATGTGAGCGAGTTCTTCACGGCCAACCTCGCCTGGGAAGTCTCGGCGAACACCGACTCGGTTTCGGGAGGCCAGGAAGTCTTCATCGTCGATGCGAACGATGCGACCCAGGTGATCGGCCGAACGGGTCGCCGGGTGGATCCCTTCTACCAGGTCCTTGAGCTCCCGGACGAAGACGAACCATCCTTCGTTGTCTCCCGCTCGTACGTTCCCCGATCGCTCAACGACGGCATTCGGGAGATCACGGCCTACATCATCGGTCGGGTCGACGAGAACGGGAATCCGGAGCTGCGCCAGTACCTGATGTCGACCGGTGCCAACGTCGAGGTCGATGGTCCGAGCAACATCCATGAGCTCTTGAGCATCGACCCGGTCATCTCCGAGGAGCAGACGCAGCTCAGCCAGGCGGGTTCTGAATTCCTGGCCGGCAATCTGCTGCCGCTGCTCATCGACGACGCGATCATCTATGTCCGTCCGTACTATGTGCGGCCCGAGCCGGAGTCCGACACGTCGAACCAGACGACCGAGCCGGCGATCCAGTTCGTTGCGGTGGTGGTCGAGGACTCGATCGGTTTCGCCCCGACCTACGCCGAGGCGTTGGCTGCGCTGTTCAACATTTCCGTTGCGGAAGCTGCGGCGATCACAGGAACGGCCGTGCCGACGGGCGTGGACGCCGATCGACCGCCGAGCGGCGTGATCGGCCCGGACAGCCCGACCGGGGTGCAGGAACGCCTGGCCGACATTCTCGATCGGCTCAACTCGGCTGAGGAAGCACTGCCGGACTTCGCCGAGTACGAGCGTCTCCAGGAGGACGCGCTCGCAGACCTCGAGCGACTGCTGCGGGATCTGGAAGCCGGCGAGGTCCCGGAGGTCCTCGGCGAAGAAGAGCCCGAAGAGACCTCGGCGAACGCCTGAGCGTCGCCGGGCCTGATCGTCAGGCCTTGCGCTTCTGCACCGGCTGCCAGCCGGCGGGGCGTGACATTTCGGAGCGCCAGCGTGGTCGGCGCGGTGCCGTGAGGTCGACCACGACAGGGTCGCCTTCGAGGCCGGACGTCGGCGTCGACCCAGCGGCCGTGCGCTGCGGGACGGTCGCAGGCTCGTCGACGGATGGCTCGTCGAGACGGGTGGGGGCGTCGAGCGAAGCGACGATCGACTGCAGGGACGACTGGATTCCGGCGATCTCGTCGCTGAGGTTCGCGGAGGCGGTGCGGGATGCGTCGACAGCCACGAAGTCGCCCATGGTGGGCGGCTCCACCTGCGGGTCGAGGACGTTCTCGACGAACTGCAGACGGGTGTTGAGTTCCTGAATCTGCTGCACGACGGCGAACAGAATTCGATCGTGCTGACGGGTGTAGCGGCGAGCGTCCGCGTCAACAGGGTTGATCGTCATGGTGGGGAGGTCTTTCGCATCGTTGCCCGCTTGCGGCCCTCTCCGAGTTGCTCACTGTAGATGACGGAGAGTGAGCGTGTGTGCATACCTCGTCACCCATGGGGTGGAGATCCGTGGGGGTGGAGCGGCGGCGACGCGGCTGCGATACTGGTCGAATGAGCGACATCGAACGCATTGACCGGGCCATCGACGAACTGCTGGAGCAGCACGATCCGAGTTCGATGTCCGGTCAGGAGTTCCGGGGCCATCAGTTCGATGCGAATCTCGCGATCATCAACTTCCCCGAGGGGGAGGGTGGCATGGGGCTGTCACCGAAGCTCCAGCAACACATCGAGAAGCGGCTTGGTGCTGCCGGCAAGGATCCTGATGATCCGGTCACGTTCTTCCGCCACCTTGCCGGCCCGACCATCGCGACGCATGGCAGCCCCGAGGTGCGAGCCCGCTTCCTGCGGCCGATGTTCACGGGTGAAGAGAAGTGGTGCCAGCTCTTCTCCGAGCCGGGCGCAGGCTCCGACTTCGCAGGCCTTGCCGCGAAGGGCCTTCGAGACGGCGAGGAATGGGTCGTCAACGGACAGAAGGTGTGGAACACGCTCGCTCATCTTGCGGACTTCGGGATGTTGGTCGTCCGGACCGATCCGTCCTTGCCGAAGCACAAGGGCATGACCTACTTCGCTATGGACATGCGGGCGGAGGGCGTCGAGGTTCGCCCGTTGCGTCAGATCACCGGCGAGGCCGAGTTCAACGAGGTCTACATGACCGACGTCCGGATTCCCGATGCCTTCCGAATCGGTGAGGTCGGCGAAGGATGGCGGGCCGCGTTGACGACGTTGATGAACGAGCGCGTTTCCATCGGCGGCAACGCACCGCGCCGGGGTGGCGGTTCCGTCGGCATGTTGATGGCCGAGTGGGAGAAGCTGTCCGACGCTGAGCGCACCCCGCTCGCTCGCGACAAGGTCACTCGCCTCTGGGCGAAGGCGGAGGCACTCCGGCTCACGAACATCCGGGCATCGCAGAACCGCAAGGTCGGCAACCCGGGTCCGGAGGGTTCGGTGGCCAAGCTCATGTTCGCCGAGTTGAACAAGGACGTCTACGAACTCTCCGTTGACCTGCTCGGCATGGCCGGCCAGGTGGACTACGACTACACCTTCCGTCGGCCCGAGACGCTCGACGTTTCAGGTACCTCGACGGGGTCGCGGTACGCGTTCCTGCGGGCGCGTGCCAACAGCATCGAGGGCGGCACGTCGGAGATCATGCGGAACATCCTTGGCGAACAGGTGCTGGGCCTGCCCGGCGAGCCGCGCGTTGACAAGGAGATCCCCTGGGTCGAGGTTCCCCGCAGCTAGCGCAGCTGCGCCGGCTGTCTCAGCGGCTCAGCTTCGCTGAGCGTGTTCGAAGGTCACCTTGCGGATGATCTCGCTTGCCGTGAACCGGCCGATCGGGCCGGTCGAGTAGACGGCCGTGTTGATCGTGCCGTCGGGTTCCACGAGGAAACCGGTGGCATGCATGATCTCGCGCCCACCCGTCTGCTTGTGAGCACCGGTGTCGGCCGCGATCTTGTGGTGGTCGATCTCGGCGTACATCGGGTAACCGACGTGGAGTCCGGCCTTGAGCGCGGCCACCGATTCGATCGAATCGACGGATGCGGCGGCGACCTTCACGCCGAGATTGATGAGCGGGCCACCGTGAACTGCGAAGTCAACCAACTGTTGACGGCAGTACGGTCACCAGTCGCCTCGGTAGAACATGATGACGGCCCAGCTTCCGGCGACGGAGGCGGTGAGGTCGACTTCGTTGCCGTCCAGGTCCTTTGCGAGCAGTGGTGGAAGTGCGTCTCCCGTGACGAGTTGGCTCATGAAGCGAACCTATCCGACGATCGTGTAGCCGTCGATCTCGGTGAGCAGCGCACCCGTTGGCGCCGGTGGAACGTCGAGGCCGTGCGCTTCGTTGCGGACCTCGCCGATCCACTTGCTGTGTTGGTATTCGTGATTGACGACAGCGACCAGGAGCGTGTGCGCGATGACCCGGAGTTGGGCCGGTGCGCCGACGTCGCCCCCGTCGATGCGGCCGATCGTGTGGTGCACACGTTCGCGTACGGCCGACCGGTAGTCGCCGATTCGTCCGACGTCCGGGAGCGCGCCACGGTCGACTTCGAGTGTGGCGGAGTCCATCAGCCCGTCGAGTTCGGGATCGGGGCTGGGCTCTGCGGCCGTGAGATTGCGCAGCATGAAGTGGGCCACCGCCGCCTGGTGACCGAGGTGCCAGCCGATGGCACTGGACTCCTCGTGCGGACGCCAGACCACCTGGTCGGCGCTCAAGTCGGTCCAGAGCGAGTCGGTCCAGCTGATCGCACGGTCGTATTCGTGGAGCAGCTCGTTCAACGTCGGTGTGGTCATGGTTGACTCCGTTGTGGGGATCGGTCGGCGATGATGACAGTGGCCACACGGGCTGCGCTTGCAAGCGCTCCGTCGATGTGGCCCGGGTTGACGGGTGCGGTTTCCGTGGACGACCAGTGGAGCCGTCCGTCCATGGCGGGTTCCGCCCAGAGCGGGTGGCCGTAGGTCTGATAGGCCCGAAGCAGCTCTGCCCCCGGCGGTGCGGTGTGCGCTTCCGACCGCCAGTCGGTGAGGTGCAGGGCGCTCGGGTTTGCGGCGTCCGGGCCGAAGAGATGGACCAGCTGGTCGACGACGTCGTCGGCTGTCGGAGCTGGCTGGTTCGCCTCCATCAGCGGAACGAACCCGAAGAGGGCGGCGGGGGTGCCGGCCGGCCCGGACATGTCGTGGATCTCGCGCATGGGTCCGACATGGCTCATGGCAGCTCCGGCGAGGCCGGCGTCGCGCCAGAAGGCGTTGGGGTAGACGGCAACGACCTTCACGATGGCACCCATCCACACCGGCGTGGATCGGGCGAGGCCGCCGAGTGGCTCGGGGAGGGGAGGGGTGAATTCGATCGCATGCGCGGCGAGCGCCGGAGGCAGTGCGAGCACCACGTGATGAGCGGCGTGTTCGGCTTCGGCGGTCTGGACCACGAGGTGATTGTCGGCGCGGTGGACGGCGGTGGCGGCTTCGCCCAGCCGGATCGTCGATGGAGGGAGGCGGTCGGCGAGGCGTTGGGCGAGGTCTTGAGCGCCGGTGGTGAAGCGCCCGGATGGCACGTCGATCGGGTTGCCGTCGAGGCGCCGAGTTTGTTGTGGGTCGTGATACACGGCGTCGCCGGCGAGGTGCTGGGGGTGCACGGGCACGTCGAGTTCGTGGATGAGCTGTTCGACATGGCGTTCGCCGGCCCAGAACCAGGTGGCGCCGAGGTCGATGGCTCCACGATCGAGGGGCAGGGAGTGCAGCCGTCCGCCCACGCGGTTGCGGGCCTCGAGCACGGCGGTGTTCAACCCGGCGGCGATGGCGAGGTCGGCGGTGCGGAGTCCGGAGATTCCGGCGCCGATCACGAGGAGGTCGAGCATGGCGTCAGCGTAGCACGAGTCTAGGTAGTAGTAGACTCCATGTCGGAGTCTGCCGGACAGGTAGGTTGGGGGTGTTCGACCTCGAAAGGGATGACATGCAGCTTGATGTGTTCGGATTCGCGACCTCGGTGGACGGCCTGGTCGAAGATGTGGCGGCTGCAGCCGCGCAGGGTTTCAGCCGGTTCTGGACGCCACAGATCCGCGATCTCGATGCACTGACCGCGTTCGCCGTCGTTGGCCGTGAAGTGCCCGACATTCGGCTCGGCACGAACGTCGTCCCCACGTGGGTGCGGCATCCGACAATGCTCGCCCAGCAGGCCATCACGGTGAATCAGGCGATCGGCGGCCGGCTCGACCTGGGCATCGGCCTCTCGCACAAGCCGGTGGTGGAGGGGTTCTGGGGAATTCCGTTCGAGCGGCCAGTGCGACACATGAGCGACTACCTCAAGGTGCTGATGCCGCTGCTGAATGGTGAAGCTGCTTCGCACACGGGTGAGATGGTGAGCGGCCGCATGGAGCTCGGCATCCGCGCCGAACCGGCACCGGTGTTCGTTGCT
>CALBVR010000200.1 GCA_937969565.1 uncultured Acidimicrobiales bacterium
AGTTCGCCTGCGTGCGGGCATATGACCCGCCGAAGGCGGCGACGGAACTGATGACGTGCGCCTGTTGGCCCGCCTGCGATGTGTGGGTCTCGAGGGAGACGGTGTTTCGTCCGAGTTCCTGGACGACGAGGTAGCCGACCCGAGCGTCGGCCGCAGCGTCGATCTCGACCACGGGAAGCACGAGCTGTTCGGCATCGCCCGAGCGACGTCGTTCGAGCACGGTGACGGAGGATCCCGCAGCGGCGCGAATGATGGTGTGCGGACAGCTGAGGCTGCCGGCGTCGTCGGACCAGGTGTCGATCACGATCAGCGAGTCGACGGCGGCCGCACGCGGTACGTCGATCACCACGACATCTCCGACATTGGCGTCGTGAAGGAGTCCAACGGCGTCGAGGTCGGCCCGAGTGGCTCCGTAGATCGAGGCCCCGTCTGGGTGATCGGCCAGGGATTGGACCGTGGCCTTGCCCAGGTCGCCCGTGGAGATCGACACGATCTTGCCGTCGACCACGTCGACGACCGTGGCTCCGTCGGGGACGTTGTCGATCGACGGTCGTGTCGCCTGCGAAGCGGCGGGGGTGAATGCACCGAGGTCGACGTCGGAGATGCGGCTGTATCGCCACACCTCTTCTTCGTCGCTCGGCGCGGGCGTGTTGCCGTACTCGAGCAGGGCGTTCGCTCGGAGATCGGACAGCCAGGAAGGGGCGGAATCGACGGCTGACATATGGCCACAGCCTACAGCGGCCGCCGTCGTTCTCGATTGCCCGAACCCGGGTTCAGATCGCCTCGTTCAGAACTCAGTTTCCCCGACGTCGACGGTCGAAGAACCCCTTCAACCGGCCGCCTTTGCGGCTGGCGGCCTCGCGTTCGGCCTGCACCTCAGCTTTGATGCTCGGCCCGGCGGCATTGACGATGTCTTCAGCCGCGTCGAGAAGCGCGGCGATGCTGTCGTCCTCCCCGAGCGATGCGGGCTCATCCGGGGTCTTGGGTGTGATGAGCGTGCCATGGCTCCAGTTCACGTCGGCCATGCGACGCTCGTACTTCGGGCAGTCGTCCGGGCAGCGCCACGGGGCTTCGGGGGCAAGATCCAGATCGCACTTCCGAACGGTGTCGCCACTCGGATAGGTGCGGCTTTCGAAGTACTTGCAGTCCTGACGCATCGGCATCTGACGATTGTGCCGCATCGCCACGCCAAAGACGAGGGCTCTTACAGACTCTTGATCAATCTTGATCTGAGCTTCATGTTCCCTGAGAGGATCCGCCGAGCATCGTGCCCACGGTCTTCAACAGGTAGACGAAGTCCTGCCGGAACGTGATGTTCTCGACATACCCGGCGTCGACGTGGAGCCCGTCTCGCAGATCGCCGCTCAGCCGGAGGTCGGAGGTCTGGAACGGGCCGGTCATGCCGGGCCGCACATCGTGGCGTACATGGTCTGCATAGCCGCGAGCTTCAGCGACGCTTCGAATCTCGGGGCGAGGTCCGACAAGGCTCATGTCTCCTCGAAGCACGTTCCAGAGCTGGGGTAGTTCGTCCAGACTCAGCTTGCGAAGCAACCGGCCGAGACGGGTGTGGCGCGGGTCGTGGTCGGCTTTGTGCTGGGTGCGGCGATCGTTCTCGATCGACGATTGACGATGGCGACGGTCGGGCCGCATCGTTCGGAACTTCCAGATCGTGAAGACTTCGCCGTGACGACCGATGCGTTCCTGGCTGTAGAAGACACCGGAACCGAGCTTGACCCGGACGGCGAGGGCCACCAGCAGAACCACCGGCAGCGCAATGGCGGAGAGTGCCAGTCCAAACGTGACATCGAACGTCCGCTTGAAGCGCCGTTCGTACACTCCCCGTGCGCGAACGAGCCGCAGTTGCGGCTCGTTGCCGGCGGCAACAGCGGGAGAAGGCAGGGGCGCATCCGTCATGATGAAACTTGTGATCGCCCGCCTTCGTTCACGCCAAAAGCGTAACAACTACGGTGAGTGTAGGCATGAGGACTTCGAACCACCCATATCGGGCGAACACCAATGTCCTTTCCGGCCATTCCACCGTGCGCGGTGGATCTACTGCCGGCGTTTGCTCAGCGTTGCTCGCCCACCTTGGTGACGAACGCTGCCGGTGATGACAGGAACGATCGGGCGAAGTACTTCGCCCCGTCGACCTTCCTGCTGGACAGCCAGTGTTCACCGCCGAGACGGAACATCAGCTGAGCATTCTCGTAGCGCTCCCGCCGGATCTGCTGCCAGCGTGGCTGGGCGGCCTCGGCCTTGCGGAAGTCCTCTTGCGTGGGCGGCTCGAGATCGTCGAGCTGCGCCTCGTGGCAGGCCCGGAAGTAGCGGAGCAGCTGGCGCTGGTTGCCCCAGTTCGTGGTGGAGTTGGATCCGGAGTGGATACGAAACCCGAACTGATCGTCGGTGATGGTGAGGACCGGCCCCACGAATGACAGGTTGGAGAAGACCTGGACATCGAAGATGTTGGCGAACGTCTCGCTGAATCCGCCGATCGACCGCAGCGCAGCGGTGTCGAGCACCGAACCCGGCCACAGCATCTCGAAGGGCTCACCAGACCGGTGCCACCG
>CALBVR010000201.1 GCA_937969565.1 uncultured Acidimicrobiales bacterium
ATACCACGGCACCGATGCGGTCGCCGCCAGGATCAGTCCGGTGAGATCCAGCGCGATGTACTCGAGGGTCCGCCCCTGGTCGAGCAGGCTCTGCGCCGGCCAACGAAGCACGCCGTAGATGGCGAACGTGATCACACCGCCAACGGTCAGCGGAATGACCGACCCCCACCAGGCCTTGACCGACTCCGTGAAGGTCGGCAGGAGTTCCACTCCGAAGGTCGAATCGCTCATGTGTCTCCCAAGACGGTCAGGCGATCGGGAACCCCGGCAGTCACTTCCGGCCCCGCACCGGGGGCTGGGGGTGTGAATGCCGTCGTTTCCGACTGCACCGCAGCCGCCCCCCAGGCGACTGCAGTTCGCAGTGCATTTTCGCCCAGACCGCCCGCAGAGAGAAATCCAGCCAACATGGCATCGCCGGCGCCGACGGTGTTTCGCACCTCGACCGGCTCGCTCCACGCGTGAATCGCGCCGCCCGAGTCGACCAGCAGCGCGCCGTCGGACCCCATGCTGACGAGCACCTGTTCGATGCCGTCCGCCACCAACACGGTCGCCGCGTCGACCACGTCGCCGACCGTGGTGAACGTGGCACCGACCGCTTCGGCCAGCTCGCTCGTGTTCGGTTTGATGAGTGCCGGCGCGGCCTCGATCGCTCGGATGAGTGCCTCGCCACTGGCGTCGACCGCCACGCGCACCGCGGAATCGGCGAGTGCGTTCACCAGCTCTGCGTGGAAGGCGCTGCCGCAGCCGGCCGGGACCGAGCCGCACGAGGCGAGCCATCCGGCGTCGGAACCTGTCGCTGCATTCACGGTGGCGGCGACCATCGCTGCGACCTCGTCTGCGGACAGTGTTGGACCGGCTTCGTTGAACTTCGTCGTCGTGCCGTCGGACTCGATGACCGACAGGTTCGACCGAACCGCCTCAGCGATCGGGCTGACCTCGATCGCCATCGAGTCGAGATGGTCGCCGAGCAGCGCGCGGAGCGCCGCACTGTCGGCTGCGTTCGCGGGAAACACCGCCGTCGATGCGAGCCCGGCGGACGCAAGCGCGCGGGCAACGTTGATTCCCTTGCCACCGGCTTCCACCGTGGTCTGCAACGACCGATTCACTTCGCCGACCTCCACGCGCTCGACCAGCATCGTGCGGTCGAACCCCGGGTTCGGCGTCAGCGTGACGATCACGTCACTCAGCTCGCGTGGTACTTCTCGAAGAGGATTCGTTCGGCTTCGTCGGTCCAGGTGTTGTTCTCACCCAGTGCAGCAGCGATGTCTGGGTCGTCGGCCGCCAACTGTTCGAGGCTCTGCAGTTCGAGACCGCTGAGCTGCGGGAAGATGACGACCTTGCCGGCGTAGTCGCCTTCCATGAGTGCACGCACACCGTTCTGCCCGGCCTCGATGCCGCCGACGGCGGCGAGCGCACGACCGGGAGACAGCGATCCGTCGAGCGCCTTTTCGAGCACGGTGGCCTGATCGTCGATCGATGACCCCGACGTCCCGGTGAACTGCGCGTTGTGGAGGTACGTGTTGCTGAGGTCGAGCGGCGCCATCGTGCCGTTGGGAACGCCGGCGAACAGGACGAGCATGCCGTTCGGGCCCATCCAGGCTCCGGCCTGGGCCATCACGGGACCGACCGGCACGGTGACGATCACGTCGTCGGCGCCACCCTCGGCGTACTGCTCGACGAGCTGGACGACCTTCTCGGGTTCGTTGCCGGGGTTGATGAAGATGAGCGTCTTGCCGTGCTCTTCGGCCAGCGGTGCAAGCAGGGTGCGTGCGGCTTCGATCCGGTCGTCGTCGAGGTCCGATCCGATGAGCACCGATGGCCCGTCGGCGAACTCGATCGCACGCTGGATGTGCATCTGCCCCATCGGGCCGGCGGCGCCGACGAAGAGTGCGGTGCCTCCCTTGACGACGTCGCAGCGGTTCCGGGCTTCGCCGTAGGCGCCGGCGATGTCGGGGCCGGTGGTTCCGATGAAGGCGATGTAGTGATAGTGGAGGCGTCCAACGTCGACGAGGGGCAGGCCATCGAGCGCCGTCGTGCCGACCATGTTCATGGCGCCGCGGTAGGCGATCGCCTTGCCGAGCTCTTCCATGAGTGCGGCGTGGCGGGGATCGAGAACGATGATGTCGTCGAATCCTTCGCCACCGGTGAGTTCTTCGCTCAGGCCGGCGATGTCCGCTGCGCCGATGCCATTGCGTTCGATGACCTCGGCGCCGGAGGACTTCTTGTCGCTGACGAGGTCGCGGGTGGTCTCCGAGACGTTGCTGAGAATGATGCGAGCCGGAGCGTCGAGGCCGCGGCTCATCGTGTACACCGTGGATGCCGAGCCGTCTCCGATGATCAGCATCGTGCCGCCCTCGAGCGGTTCGAGGCGACGGCGCTGCGTGTAGGACGCTTCGACGCATGCCCATGGCTCGGAGAGCGCGGCGGCCGCGTAGCCGATCTCGTCGGTCACCGGAATCACGTAGGCACCGTGGTCGGCGTCGAGGACCTCAGGTCCGATGAGGTGGTACTGGATGAGCCCACCGGGAACGGTGTAGCCGTACGCGGCTGCACGGCCGTCCACATAGATGTCGGGCTGGATGGCGAGTCGCTGACCGGCCGAGTAGGCGTCGGCCAGGTCGCTACCGACCTCGATGACCGTCACGCTGACTTCGTGACCGAGGCGGGTCGGCTCGACCTTCAGATCTCGTCCGTAGAGCTTCGGGTGGTCGCCACCCTGCTTGATCAGCTTCACGTCGGAGAAGCACAGGCCGACGGCGTCGACACGGATGAGCAGCTGGTTGGCTGCCGGTGACGGGATCTCAACCGGCTCGGGGGCGCCATCGACTCCGACGCTGTCGATGCCCGTTCCGTAGGTGTTCCAGGCGAGATTCGGACTTGGCAGCGGGGTCTTACCCGCTGCGAAATCCATATATGTCCAGTCCCCTTGCTCAGCCACAGTCACGGTGCAATCCCCTTTGCGAAGCGCGCGCGACCACGTTCGAGCCGGCGTCTATCGATCTTCGGACCCCACCAACCCCCCAGCAAGTGGCAGATTGCAAGAAACGAGATCCGCCAAGCTTGGTCGCGCAGACCATCTTTTGCCCGGCGATGTCACCCTACCCCATCGGCGATCTCCACGAAGCGGACGACAACCACGCTCTGCGCGCGTCATCTCACAATGGGGTCAGACCCCATTGTGCGGGGTTGGTGACGGAGGGTGGTGGCCGGTCAGGCGGCGCGCTGGGTCGCGATGGCCGCGAGCAGTTCGTCGTGGATGCGATCGAACTCCTTGCCGAAGCGCGGTGCGATTCCCACATGGATCGGACCGTTCTGATTCCACGGACGACGGATGTAGAGCACACGGCCCTCCGTGTCGAGCTTGCCGCCCGAGTCCGACAACAACACCGTGTCCTTCTCGGCCCGCACCTCGATCTCGGCCTCCCAAACGGGAACCGTGGTCGTGCTGAAGAAGTTCCGAATCATGACGCCTGCGGTCGAAACGGTCAGCCGAAGCTGGGCCACCCGCACGACGATGGCGATGTGCGCGGCAAGCCAGATCCAAGCGAGGATGCTCGGCGACTGCACCGCCGTCCAGAACGAAGGAATGGCCAACGCCGCCGTCAACACGATGATCGTCTTGGACGCCTTCGCGATGACCTGCACGTCGTCATTGGTCGGGGCGGAGTTCAGGTGGGGGGTCTCTGCAACTGTCACGATGTCACCGATTCTTGTGCGCCTGGAGCAAAAAGTAGCGTCAGGCCCATTCGGTACAAGGACCAAACAGTTGAGTTCACGGCGTGTTTACAAACACATGACAGCGGGCACAGCCGGACTCAGGAACCGTCGAGCACGTCCACCAATTGTTGGCGCAAGACCTCCCAAAGCTGTCGCCCTTCCTCTGCGGACGCCTCGGTCGGATCACCGAGGATTCCGGTGCTGCTGTGCGCCCGAAGTCCATCACGTTGCAGATCCGGGAGAAGCTCTCGGATCGGTGTTGTCGTACCGACCACCGCCCGATCCATCTCGACCGCCTCCGGAGCGATCGCCAGCAGAAGCGATGTCTCGGTCCGGCCGGCGTGCGCGTCACCAGGCAGACGGGGCCACACCGCCCGCACGTCCCGGCTGTCGGCCACCGACTGCTCCACTGCGGCCACCACCGCCGCATGGTTCCCGCCATGCCCGTTCACGATCACCGCCCGCCCATGTGGAGGGATCGCCGACCGAATCAGCTCGATGAGCAGGTTGGTGAGGGCCTCGGTTCCGATCGACAAGGTCCCGGGAAAGTCCGAGTGCTCACCGCTGCTGCCGAAGGGCAGGGCCGGTGCAACGACGACGTCGGGTCGATCGTTGGCCACGGAGCGGCACCACTCGATGGCAATCCGCGTGTCCGTGTCGACAGGCAGATGCGGACCGTGCTGCTCGGTCGCTCCCAACGGCAGCAGCAACGTCGTCCCCTCGACGGGCACGTCCGGCCAGGCCGTTCGCCCGAGATCCACCATCTCAGAGACGCGGTGGGCAGAACCCGTCCGGCATGATCACGTCATCCGGCGAGAGATCGGCGATCGACGACTTGCCCAATCCGAGCAGGGTCGAGTCGATCCCGTTGCGCAGAATGTCGAGCACGTTCTCCACACCTACCTGCCCGTTGGCGGCGAGGCCCCACAGGTACGCACGCCCGATCAACACGCCACGCGCACCGAGCGCCAACGCCTTCACGACGTCGCTGCCCCGCCGGATCCCACCGTCGAGCAGCACCTCGATGTCGGCGCCGACAGCGTCGACGATCTCCGGCAGCACCCGGATCGGGGCCGGCGAACTGTCGATGTTGTTGCCACCGTGGTTGGACACCGAGATGGCGGTCGCCCCGGCGTCCACGGCGCGCCGCGCCTCATCCGGCCGACCCACGCCCTTGACCATGAACGGACCGCCCCATGCTTCGACGAGCCGGGCGACATCCTCCCAGGTGGGCGGCGGTGTCCCCATCCACGTTCCGTACGCCTCGAAGAATCCGGGGGCAGGAGCGTCCTTCGGGCCGAAATTCGGAACACCGAGCTGTGGAAGCGCGCCGGAGCGCACCCAGTCCTTCAGCCATGCCGGGCGGGTCAGGACGTCGGGCGCATGCTTCATCGCCGTCTTCAGGTCGATCGACTGCGGGATCTCCGGGCTGCCCCAGTCCCGGCCATGGGAGAACGACCAGTCGAGCGTCAGGATCATCCCGACAGCGCCGGCAGCCCGGGCCCGTTCCATGCGCCCGATCATCGAGTCGAGATCCCCAGCCCAATAGATCTGGAAGAAGAGCTGGGGGTTGCCCTGGATGACCGACTCGATCGGCTTGCTCCCGAACGAGCTCAGCCCCATCGGGATCCCTCGGGCGGCGGAGCCTCGGGCCACCGCCTCCTCACCATCGGGATGCACCGCCTGCACGCCGGTCGGCGAAATCATGACCGGCATCGAGGCTGGCTGACCCATGATCGTGGTGTCCATGGCCCGCTCTGGCGACTGCCCTGCAGTCACGGGCCGGAGACCGAGCTCGTTGAACGCCTGGAGGTTGTCGTTCATCGACACGCCGGCTTCGGCCCCGGCGATCAACGCCCCGTAGACCGATCGCGGGAGACGCTTCTTCGCCCGCTTCTGGGCGATCGCAATCGTCTCGAACCACTCGTTTGCCATGCCGTCACGATAGACGGAACGGCGCCGCAGGTTTCAGTCCAGTCCGAGCCCTTCGAGCGCTGCCTGCTTCGCCCACCGATAGTCCGACTTGCCGTTGGGGCTCCGAACGAACGGGGTGACGCGCACCAGCATCTTCGGGGCCTTGTAGGCGGCGATGTGGTCCTTGACGGACGCGATGACCTCCTCGTCGGTCACGGATGCGTCCGGATCGATGGACACCACCCCACACACGGCCTGACCCCATCGATCGTCTGGCACGCCGACCGCATGGGCGTCGGCGACCGCCGGATGCAGCTTCAGCGCCTCCTCGACCTCCTCGGGAAAGATCTTCTCGCCGCCGGAATTGATCGATACCGATCCTCGTCCGAGGAGGTTGATCGTCCCGTCCGTCTCGACGGTGGCGAAGTCACCGGGGATCGCCCAGCGGGTGCCGTTGATGATCGGGTAGGTCGCTGCGGTCTTCTCCGGGTCCTTGAAGTAGCCGTCGGGCAGCACACCGCCGACGGCGAGCTTTCCGACCTCGCCCGAGCCGGCGACCACCGACGTGCCGTCCTCCCGGACGACCGCAGCGTTCGGGCCGAGCACGAACTTGGCGGTCCGTTCGGTGTCCGCCGTCTCGCGCTTGGAGACCTGCACGCCGAAGCCCACTCCCTCGCTCGCGCCCAGGGTGTCGATCAGGGTGAGATCCGCGTGCCCGAGCAGCGACTGCTTCGACTCGGACGACCACATGAGTCCGGACGAGACGATCTGACGGAGGGACGACAGGTCGTGCGGCTCGCCGGCGTCGCGGCATCGGTCCAGCTCGGCGATCATCGGCTTGCAGAACGCGTCGCCCACGACCGTGAGCCGGGTGATCCGCTGTCTGGCGACCGCCTCGAACAACAGGGCAGGATCGAAGGAGCGTTGCGGCATCGTCGCCACGGCACCTCCGAAGCAGAACGTGCGCTTGGCGATGATGCTCGACGTGCCGTGCATCAGCGGCGCCGCCGCCATGACCCGATCGGTTCGCTGCTGCTCACGGACCGACACGACGACCTCGAGCGCCTCATCGGCGGAGGTGGGAAGGTCTCGCTTCTGCGAGGCGTATTCGCCGGTCATCGCGCTGACGAGGGCTGAGTGGGGCCACATCACGGCCTTGGGATGTCCCGTTGTGCCTCCGGTGTAGAGGAACCAGTGGTCGGTGGCGCTGCGCTCGATCGGCGGCGCCGGTTCGTGCGCGGCGATCACGTCCTCGTACCGCTCGACGCCGTCCGGAAGCTCGCCGTCGCCCACCTGCAGGATCAGGCGAAGTTCGGGGAGCCCGTCCCGGACCTCCAGCACTCGTGGCACGAGGTCCGCATCGGCGACCACCACGGCCGCGTCGGAATTGTCGAGGAGGTAGCGGAGCTCATCGGTGAGGTAGCGGTAGTTGACGTTGCACGGGATCGCCCGCTGCTTGAACGCCGCGAACTCGGACTCGAGGTACTCGGGCCCGTTGTGCAGGTAGTTGGCAACCTTGTCGCCGGGCCCGACGCCATGAGCGGCGAAGGCGGCAGCCAGGCGGGCCGATCGATCCTCGAACGCTCCCCAACTGCGCACGGCCTCGCCGTGGAGCAGGGCGTCTGCGTCCGGATCCAGGGCAGCGACGCGCTCCCACAGGTCGGCTTGGTTGAACATGTGCGGACTCCCCCGGGTTCGGCCAGTTCACTTTCGCACATCGATGGGGCAGACTCGACGTGGACACCGAGAACCTGGAGAACAGCCATGAAGTGGGACGCACCGTACGAACCGAACAAGTGGGGATGGGTCGCCACGCAGGTCGAGGAGTACGAAGCCTCCGGCGGCACCGAGGCCAACACGCTCAGAGACACCGGGTTGCCGATCATGATCATGTGGACGATTGGCCACAAGAGCGGAACGCTCCGCAAGATTCCGCTGATGACGGTGGAGCACGACGGCGAGTACGCGATCATCGCCTCGAAGGGCGGAGCGCCGGAGCATCCGGGTTGGTACCACAACCTGATCGCCGATCCCGAGATCCGCATCCAGGACGGCCCGGAACCGAAGGACTACCGGCTCGAATTGCTCTCCGGCGACGAACGACAAATGTGGTGGGATCGCGGCGTCGCCGCCTACCCGCCCTATCAGGAGTATCAGGACAAGACCGACCGGGAGATTCCGGTCTTCGTCGCCCGAGAGGTCTGAGCCTCCTTCAGGCTGCCGGCCACCGAATTTCGAACCGCGCCCCGCCGAGGGGTGCGTCGCCGATGTCGACCGACCCGCCCATCTTCTCCACGGTGGAGGACACGACGGCAAGGCCCAGCCCGGCGCCGCCACGGTCCCGCGTACGGGCATCGTCGAGCCGAACGAATCGATCGAAGACCTTCTTCCGGTCGCGGGGTGAAATTCCCGGTCCGTCGTCGTCCACCCAGCAGATGACTTCGTCGCCGCTGGTGCGGACGCGATCCTCGCTCCACCCGGTAGCGTGACGGGTTCGATCGGAGTCTTCGCGCTCAGACCGGTGTTGAAGGGGCTTCTCGACAAGCGCGACATCCACGTGGAAAGGATGACGCGAGGGGCGCACGCGGA
Organism: uncultured Acidimicrobiales bacterium; assembly: GCA_937969565.1. Classification (GTDB taxonomy): domain Bacteria; phylum Actinomycetota; class Acidimicrobiia; order Acidimicrobiales; family SHLQ01; genus SHLQ01. The sequence goes on from CALBVR010000201.1 coordinate 8,221, forward strand.
CC
>CALBVR010000202.1 GCA_937969565.1 uncultured Acidimicrobiales bacterium
CGGGGATCTCGTCGTGGAGGTAGAGGCGGTCGCGCAGATCCAGCAGCTGGTTCTTGGTCATCTTTTTGATCTGGTGGGTCGAGTTGCGACCCTCGAAGCCCTCGCCCAGCGTCCAGCCCTTGACCGTCTTGGCCAAGATGACGGTCGGCTGACCCTCGGTCTCGACCGCGGCCTTGTAGGCGGCGAACACCTTCTGATAGTCGTGCCCGCCGCGGGGAAGGGCCCGCAGCTCATCGTCGGAGAGATGCTCGACCATCTTGCGCAGGCGAGGGTCGGGGCCGAAAAAGTTCTCGCGGATGTAGGCACCAGACTCGACGGCGTAGCGCTGGAACTCGCCGTCGACGGTGGTGTTCATCTTGTTGAGGAGGACACCGTCGACGTCGCGCTGCAACAGCTCGTCCCAGCGGCTGCCCCACACGACCTTGATGACGTTCCAGCCGGCGCCGCGGAAGACGCCTTCGAGTTCCTGGATGATCTTGTCGTTGCCCCGGACCGGGCCGTCGAGGCGCTGCAGGTTGCAGTTGATGACCCACGTGAGGTTGTCGAGACGGTGGCGGCCGGCGAGGGAGATCGAGCCGAGGGTTTCGGGCTCGTCGCACTCACCATCGCCGATGAAGGCCCACACGCGGGACTGGCTGGTGTCCTCGATACGTCGATCTTGGAGGTACTTCAAGAACCGAGCGTGATAGAGGCTGTTGATCGGGCCGATGCCCATCGAGACGGTGGGGTACTCCCAGAACTCGGGCATGAGTCGCGGGTGCGGATAGCTCGAGAGTCCCTCGCCACCAGCTTCCATGCGGAAGTGGTCGAGCTGGGACTCGTCGAGACGGCCCTCCATGAACGCACGGGCATAGATGCCGGGTGCGGCGTGGCCCTGGAAGTAGATGGCATCGCCAGGGAGACCGTCTTCCTTGCCTCGGAAGAAGTGGTTGAACCCCACCTCGTAGAGCGAGGCCGACGAGGCGAACGTGGAGAGGTGGCCGCCGATGCCGTCTGCGGTCTTGTTGGCCCGCACGACCATGGCGGCGGCGTTCCAACGGATGAAGGCGCGGATACGACGCTCGATGAACTCGTCGCCCGGGAAGAACGGCTGCTGCTCGGTGGGAATCGAGTTGATGTAGTCGGTGCTGACCGTTCCGGTGTTGCCCATCTGGAGCTCGCGGGCGCGTTCGTTCAAGCGGCGCAGCAGATAGCGGGCGCGCGTCTTGCCGTACTGGGCGTTGACCGCGTCGAGCGACTCGAGCCACTCCGCGGTTTCTTCCGGATCGATGTCGGGCAGTTGGCTCAGGAACCCATCGAGAGTCATGTTGACCATTGTTCCCGGCCGGGCGACCGTTCGCGCAGCTACCGGCAAGTAGTTTCCGGGCTGGTCTCGGACGTCAGTGCGAGTTGGAGAGCCCGGGGTTCGTCTCGAAGATGGCGTCCATGTCGAACAATCGCTCGTCCGGTGCGTCAGGAGCGCTGGAGCCGGGCCCGGACAGCGGGCTGGTTGCAACAGCGTTGCGGCCCTGCACCCACGGCGACAACGCCTCGTAGGTCGCCTTCGTCTTGGTGAACAGGGTCACCTCGGACATGTCAGCGAACACGATGTCGATCTGGGCTCGACCTGGCTTCTTCGCGTGCTTCACGCTCACCGAGTTGATGAGGTCTGGAGGGACGGTTCCCTTGTGGCTCCCGATACCGCCTCCGGCCAGACGGCGCGAGAACACGCCGATCCCATCGTCGGTGGCGACGATCCAGCCGTCGGTCGGGATGCCGCTGCCGATCAGCTTGCTCGCCGATTTCAGCGCTGAGTCGAATGCGTACATGGCGACCGATGCAGCGCCTGTTCCGCCGAGCCGGTTGTCCGGCCTGAAATACTCGGTCGCATAGAGGGCGACCGCCCCGTCCATCTTGAGCGACGCCTTTTCGAGGATTGCACGGCACTTTGGGGTCATGTTCGCTCTTTCGGTGGGTTGGCCCGGTTCCTTGAGCGACCCCGGCAAGATGGGGGGATGGACGTGTTCACCGATGGAGCCTGCTCCGGCAATCCCGGACCCGGCGGTTGGGGATGGGTCACCCGCGACGGTCGATCCGCCAAGGGTGGCGAGGAGCACACGACCAACCAGCGTATGGAGGTCCAGGCGGTGCTCGAGGCACTGCGGGCCATCGAGGGCGACGTCGTGATCCACTCCGACTCGACCTACGTCGTCAACTGCTTCAACGATCGTTGGTACGAGGGTTGGCGCAAGCGTGGTTGGAAGAATTCGCAGAAGAAGCCGGTGGCCAACCGCGATCTCTGGGAGCCGTTGATCGCCGCCTATGAGGAACGGGCCGACGAGGTCTCGTTCGTCTGGGTCAAGGGCCATGCCGGCAACGAGTTCAACGAGATCGCCGACCAGCTCGCCGTCGCCGGCGCCGACGAGCAAAAGGCGCTGATCGCCGAGGCGACCGACGCAGCCTCGATTCCGTGGGATGTCGATCAGGCTGTGTGGGTGGTCGGTACGACGACCCTGTCGCCAGAACTCGAGAGCGAGCTCGACGCCACCATCGCCGGCCTCGTCGGCGATGTGTCGCTCGTCGTGTCCGGCCTT
>CALBVR010000203.1 GCA_937969565.1 uncultured Acidimicrobiales bacterium
GCCGGGCGTCACCGCATACTTCGGGACGACCGACGTCGCCGAACCCACGCCGGGCGACACCGTCGTCGTCATCGGTCGCCCGGCCGGTCACGGTGACCGTCCCGGCATCGACCGTCTCACCGTCGAAGTGGCTGGTCACGCTGGTGGTGAGGCCGTTCTCGGGAGCAACGTCCCGGTCGATGTCGAAGAAGCCGTGACGGCCGATGTCCTTGTTGCCGAGGATGTCGCCGTCCTGTCCGACGAGCAGGCCGCGATCGATGACAACGAGGGACTCAACACCGATCTCGGCGGTGGCTCCGGGATTCCAGTTGAGCGACTTGCCGGTCGCGGGGTCGAGGGCACCGATCTGCTGCCGAGCGACGACCTGGTTGCCGAGCTGCGCTGCGCCTTGCCCAGCCGGGCCGGCGCCGTAGTTCACGTTCGGGTCACCCGGATACGGGTCCGGAGAGCCGGGGGCCTCCTGAAATTGGAAGTGGCCACCGACGAACACCGCATTGTTTGAGATGCCCACGGCGAACATGGAATCGAAGTGGCGGGAAATCCAGTCCGGTTCGACACCGGCTCCACCTGCAACGGGGAAGCGAACGGCAGCGTCCTTGCCCTGCAGCGGGCGGTCGCCGCCGGAGGAGACGACGACGAAGTAGGTGCCGTCGGGCGAGACCGCCATCTCGGTGTTGGCGAGCTGCTCACCGGCATCGACGACGTTGTCCTTGAAGAAGTCGGTGCGCCAATTTCGTAGGCTCGGTGAGTTCACCGGCGTCGTGTCGATGATGGCGGCGGCCACCCGGCTCTGGCCGGCGACGGTGGTGCCAGAGTGCGAGATCACGAGGTCGGCGCCTGCGAATGCCAGACCCTTCACGCTGAGCTCTCCGCCACGACCGGCGGGGCCGGTGATCGGGAAGTCGAAGGCCGTGTCGAGCGAACCGTCGGCGAGCATGAATGCGGCCAGCAGTGAGCGGTCGGACCATGTGCCGCGGGCTTTGACTGCGCTGAACGGGCCGCCGATGTAGACGCGGTTGTTGCGCACGGCGATCTGGGTGACCTTGGCGTTGGCTTCGGCCCGGAAGGAGGCGATGCGGTTGCCGGAGCTGTCGAGTCGGGCGAGCTTGTTCTGCGGGTCTCCATCGACCGAACTGAACTTGCCGCCGATGATCATGCCGCCGGTGCCGTCGGGTTCGACCGAGATCGCCTCCTTGTTCAGCACCGGATTGAAGCTGCGGTCGACCGCGCCGGAGTCGATGTCGTACGCCACGATGTATTTCTGATCGAGGAGCGTTCCGTCGGTGTCGCGCACCTGCTCGAACGTTCCGACCAGAACGATGAGGTCGCCGACCTGTGCCTGATCCGTGATGGTTCCGCCAATGGCGCGGGGCGTGTCGGTGCGAGGGACGAGCGGGAGGCCGGTGCCGGGCTCGAGCGCCTGAGCGCTGTCGGCGGATCCGGTCACCACCCAGGTCGCTCCAACGAGAAGGGCGGCGGCACCGATCAGTGCGATCACTGCGGTACGGAACGTGTTCACCATGGTTGCATTCCTCTGAAATCAGCCACTCGACGAAGCCATCGCACGAGCCTAACCACGCAGTGTCCATTGTCGAGCATGGTTTCGTCACGGGTAATGGGCTATTCGACCAGCGTTGCTTCGACGCCGCTGGGCCGGTTTCGACGACAATTCGAAGAATTTCGGATAGGTCGGATACGTGGACCGCCCTCAGCCGTCGAAAGGATGTTGACCGTGGTGACATCCGACGATTCCTTCGACCTCGAGCAGAGGGCACGCACCGGCGATCCCGCCGCGTTCGGCCAGCTGATTCGTGTGTGGGATCGGGACCTTCGCGGTGTGGCCTGGAGCGTCGTGAGAAGCGGTCCGGCGACGGACGATGTCATGCAAGACGCCTATGAACGTGCGTTTCGCGCCCTCGACCGATTCGACGGGAGATCTGCCATGAAGACCTGGATGCACTCGATCGTGTACCGCACGGCGATCGACCACGTCCGCTTCGAGGGGCGCCGCCGTCACGACGATGTCGAGGACCTTCGCCCGGTCGCCGGCACGGACGATCGCTCGACCCCGGAAGCCACGGTGTTGGGCCGCGAAGAACTGGCCGGCGTTCTGGAGGACTGCACCCCCGAGCAGCGAGCGATGCTGATGCTCACTGCGGGGCTGGGCTACAGCTTCGACGAAACGGCCGAACTGCTGGGCGAGAGCCGGGGCACGGTGGCCTCCAGGGTGTCGCGGGCGCGAGCGAAACTCTCCCGTTGGGAGGAGGAGCGATGACCAACGACCCCCGCATTCCCAAGCGACCCGACGATCCGTTGGCCGAGGCCCTCCGCAACGAGGTTCCGGCCCCGGGCGCCGGCTATTGGGATGCCATCGATGCACGTATCGCCGGGGCAGCGGGCGAGCGTTCCGCCGACAACGTGATCCGATTGGATCATTCCGGCACGGACACGGATACGGGCGAGACGGTGATCCGTCTGACGGACATGAACACACAAACCCCCTCCCCCACCTCTCCCTCCCGCAACCTCGTGCTTGCACT
>CALBVR010000204.1 GCA_937969565.1 uncultured Acidimicrobiales bacterium
ACGCACTACGGCGCCGTGCACATCCTCAAGGACGTGAACCTCGCCATCTACCCCGGTGAGATGGTGTCGCTGCTCGGCGGCAACGCCTCGGGCAAGTCCACCACGCTCAAGACGCTGCTCGGAATGGTCACGCCGACCACGGGCGAGGTCGTGCTCGACGGCGAGGTCGTCAACGACAAGCCGACCAGTTATCGGGTCGAGCGCGGCATCACGATGGTTCCCGAGAACCGTCGCCTTTTCAAGCGTCTCTCGGTGCTCGAGAACCTGCAGCTCGGTGCCTACCTGCGCAACGACAAGGCCGGCATCGCCGAAGACCTCGAACGCATCTACACGATGTTCCCGCGGGTCAAAGAGCGGGCCAACCAGAAGTCCGGCACGCTCTCCGGTGGTGAGCAGCAGATGGTGGCGATGGGTCGTGCGCTCATGTCCCGGCCGCGAGTGCTGCTGATGGACGAACCGTCCATGGGCCTCGCGCCCATGCTGGTGCAGACCAACTTCGAGCTGATCCAGCAGATCCATCAGGAAGGTATCGCGATCTTCATGGTGGAGCAGAACGCCAACATGGCCCTGTCCATCGCTGACCGCGGTTGGGTGCTCCAGACCGGCAAGGTCGTCCTCGACGACACCGCCGAGAATCTGCTCGCCAACCCGGATCTGCGAAAGTCGTACCTGGGCGAGGCCTGAGCCGACCATCATCAAGGAGGCAGCGTTGAAGTTCTTCGGACCGGATGAGGTGGCGGAGGCGCTGCCGTGGGAATCCCTGATCCAGTCGATCGAGGAGATCCTGGTCGACCCGGATGCCGTCGCGCCCGAACGGACGGTGCACACGCTGTCGGATACGAAGGGGAACGATGCCGCGCTGTTGATGAAGCCCGGCTGGGTCGTCGGTGGCGTCATCGCCGTCAAGGTCGTGACCTTCTTCCCCGACAACGGAGCGCTGGAACTGCCGACCATCAACGCCGGCGTCTTGCTCTTCGACGGTGCGAACGGCACGATGCTCGGCGCATGCGACGGCAACGAGCTGACGACCAGGCGTACCGCCGCGGCTTCCGCCGTGGCCGCCAAACGGCTGGCCCGCGAAGACGCCTCCCGGCTGCTCGTGGTGGGTACCGGAGCCCTCGCGCCGATGACGGCCCAGGCCCACGCTGCAGTTCGCAGCTACGACACCATCGAGGTGTGGGGCCGGAGCACGTTCAAGGCGATCCGGGTGGTCGAGGAGTTGAAGGACGCTGGCTACCCGGCTGAGGTGAGCAACGACCTCGACGCATCGCTGACTGCCGCCGACGTGATCACGTGCGTCACTGGATCGACCACGCCGGTCGTGAAGGGGGCGCTCCTCAAAGAGGGTGCCCACGTGGATCTGATCGGCTCGTTCACACCGACGATGCGAGAGACCGACGACGACGTCGTGCGTCGGGCCTCGGTCTGGGTGGACACGCGGACCGATGGCATCCTCGCGGGGGACATCGCGCAGCCGCTCGAGTCGGGGCTGCTCACGATGGACCATCTCCGGGGCGATCTGCACGAACTCGTGTCGGGGGCCGCTCCCGGCCGCCGGGACGACGCCGAGATCACGATGTACAAGTCTGCCGGCATCGCCCTCGAGGATGTGGCAGCAGCAAAGCTGGTCTTCGACGTCTGATCAGCTTCAGGCCGACAAGGTCTGCGGTGCTGACAGCGCCGCCGCTATCGGAGCGGCATCGGTCCGATCGAGGTGGTTGCACAGCCGGTCGACGAGGTCGGCCGGAAGCAGGCTGGCGTAGCCGGCGATCACGCAGCCGAGATCGATCTGGCCGGTCATCGACGCAGCGAGCACACCGACGCTGACGGCCTCCGGGTTCTGTCCGCCCATGCCGAGGTAGGTGGCACAGATCACGGCGGTGCGTTCGGGACCGACGGCCTGAGGGAGGGCATCGATGAAGGCCACGCCGTCGGTCAACAGCACGAGTCCGAGCGTGACACTGAGCGCCTCGAGATCCTCGCCGGCGAGGTCCAGGAACGGAGCCCAGTCCGTGATCTCGCCCCCGAGATCGAGGAGGTCGACGGCGGTGGAGATCGCCAGGCGGAGCTGTCCGACGTTGAGGAGCGCATTCATGCGGCTCGTTGCGATGTCGCGTTGAACCGGCGCCGGGGAGCGGGTGAACTGGTCGTCGGCGACCGCCGCGTCGAGGTGGCGCAATGCGGATTCCGGGTCGTCGTCGAGGAGGTGGTCGGCCAGCACGCTGGCAGCCCGAGGTGCGCCCGGGTGGATCGAGAGCGCCAGATTGGCGACGGCGCGAGCGTCGTCGGAGCGACGCGCTCGGCGGTGGCTCTCCGCGGCGATGGCGAGAGCCGTTGCCGTCGGTTGCGGCGTCCGGTCGATGTCTTCGAGTTCAATCGTCAGATCGAGATGGTGGTGGGTGAGGTGCTCGGCGTACCGCACGGCGTCGGCAGCGGCGCCAGTCTCTTGGTACTGAGCGAGTGCCGCCGGGGCATCGTCCACCGTTGCCAAGTGATCGGCCACCTCCTCGAGTAGGCACTCCAGGTCGCTGTCCAGCTCGATGCTGAACGCCGACCGGCAGCGCGCGAGCTGAGCTCGCGTGAGGTCGGGAAGGGATGCCAGCGTCCGGAGGTACCGGCCGTCGTTCAACGTGCCCGCCGTGTCCATGGCGGCGAGGAGAACCTCCAGCCCGCCGTGGTGTGTCAACGCCGCCCAGGGATCGAGATCGCTCGGGAGGTCAGGGCACTGCTCGATCGCCGTTTCGAATCGGCCGAGATGAACCGCGGATTCGAACACGATGCGGGCGCGGGTTTGATGCGCGAGGCGGTCGTCGACGAGCGGTGTGGGGGAGGGCCGCATCGCGTAGTCGGCTGCCGTCTCCAGGACGGTTTCGATGTGCCCCGCCTGCACGAGGGCCTCGGCCAACACAGCGCCGGCGGTGGCATCGGCCGGGATCAGTTCGAGCGCCGCTGTCGCGGAGTCGATTGCGGTGTCCAGGTTGCCGGCGGCGAGGTGGAGCTGGCCACACAGGCTGTGGAAGAGGGATTGGCCGGCGTCCGGTCCGGACAGGATGGTTTCGGCCAACGGTGCGAGCTCGTGAAGCGTGGCTTCGGCGTCCGAGGATGCGGCCGCGAGCGCTCGGGCGAGGTGGAGGGCACTCGTGGCATCGGCCTGGTTGGCGTGGCCTTCCCGGGCGATCTGCAAGTTTCGGTCGGCCTTGTTCCGCTGCGCAACGAGGGCGTCCTCATAGCCGAAGTGGTCGATCGCCACGCCGGCCAGCGTGGCATCGCGCAACGGCTCGCCGTCGAGGCGGACCGCCTGCTCGTGGAGCGCGCCTTCGAAGCGGACCAGCTTCGGATTCGCGATCCGTCGGGCCATGAACGAGTGGGTTCGCTCGCCGGAGGCGGCCTGGTTGTGGATCATGAAGCGGTAGCCCGGATGCAGCCGGCCGTAGGTGGCGAGGACCGCACGGAAGTGCGCCGGGTCATCACACACGAGGCGCTCGTCGGCGTCGATCCACAACATGTAGTCGGCGTCGGTGCAGCGTTCCAGCACCTGGTTTCGAGCCCAGGCAAAGTCGTCCTGCCAGCCGATCTCCTCGACGTTCGCGCCGGCGGCTCGGGCAAGGGCGACCGTGTCATCGAGCGAACCGGTGTCTGCAACCTCGATCCGGTCGACGATGCCCGCCAAGGAATCGAGGCATTCGACGATCTGTTCGCTCTCGTCTCGAACGATCAGCGCCGCCACCAGGAGCGGTCCACCGGTTCGGTGGGCCGGATCGACCAGTCGTCGACGACCTTCACCGGTCGAAGAGACAGCGATACCGGCCGGAATCGCAAACGGGCCGTTCGCTTCCACGCCGGGGCCGAACGCCGACTCGCGGGCGAGTCGTTCGAGTTGCTCGGCCGAGCCGGATGCACACAGCAAGTTCGCAACGTCTGCCGTCGACGCCGACGATGTTGCGTTGGTGGGTGCGACGGCCACGTGGCCGGTCCGCGCGGCTTCTGCAACGAGGGCCGGTGGCACGTCCGGTGTGAGAACCGTGTCGTCAGGTACGACGAGGACCATGCCGGTTCGGTCGGCCAGGATCTCGGCGAGTGCCGCAGGACCGTGGTCGACAACGCCCGCGGCTCCACGATCGATTGCCCGATCCACCGCAGTGAGGCCCGGCTCGGTTCCGGCGACGATGACGACCTCGACGCCGGTGTCTGCCGTGAGGGCCTCCAGATTGCGCAGAGCAGTGAGCGTGGCGGCTGCAGGTCCGTGGGCGAGCAGCACGACCGCCGACAGCTGCTCATTCGGATGGGATGACGCCATGAGACCCTGTCGGCTTCGCCCCACAGCCGATTATTTCAGTTTGCGGACAACTTGCCGGTCGCGCCTTCGGACGGCCCAAGTCTGGCCGGTCCACGCCGATGGGGAGCGATGGCGGGAACCCGAACTGGATCGACCACCCCGGTGAGCATCGTGCTGTACGTGCACAATGGCGAGCCGTATCTTGCCGCGGCACTCGAGGCGATTCAGGCCCAGACCCACGCGCTCTTCGAGCTCTGTGTGGTCGACGACGGATCCACCGATGGAACGCCCGGGCTTCTGGCCGCAGCGGCGGCGAAGGACCCACGCATTCGGATGCAACGGCAGGAGGCGCGTGGCCGCCAGCGACTCCACGAGACCGTGAACGCCGGGATTGCGATGACGAAGCACGAACTCATCGCCATGGCGAACGCTGACGATCTGTGGCACCCAACCAAGCTGGAACGTCAGGTCGCCGCCTTCGCCGACGACGAGCAGCTCGACGTCTCCACACACGATGCGGTGTTCATCGATGCGGCCGGGCGGGTGCTGCACGGCGGCTTTCGACGCTACGACTCTCCGTATCCGAGTGCGCCGCCCCGGCCATGGCAGTTCATCGTCGGCAACCCGATTCCGAACCCGACGACCATGTTTCGCCGCGGCATCCTCCGACGCATCGGCCTCCAGGAGGTCGGCGACATGCACGACCACCAGTTCTGGTTCAAGGCGGTCGTGCACGGCTGCCGCTTTCTCGGCCTGCCGGATCGCCTCATCCGCTACCGGTTGCATGAGGGAAGCCACTCCACGGCAACTGCCCGGCGGGAGATCATCGAACGAACGCATCGGGAATGTGCCGTGGCGATGGCGGACCGCTACGGACTCGATCGTCTGGTTCCCGAGCTGGCGTTGGCCAACGACGTGCGTTCCCGTTCCTGGGCGGCAAGCTTCATCGCGGCGGAGTTTTGGGCGGCGGATGCCCCGGAAACGGCCGAGCACTTCTGGCGAATGGCGTTGCGCGGGTCGGACGACCCCGCGGTGCTCGCCGGGCTCGGAATGTGCCGATTGCGTCACGGGGATCCTGCGGCTGCCAACGCACTCTTTCGATCCGCCGGTGAAGCAGGCTCGGGAGAGGCCCGATTCCTGCTCTCGTCGCCGGATGAACTCGATCACGTCCTTCCCCGGGTGTGGGAGGGATCCGAGCCCGCGATCGCCGAAATCGTACGGACCACGGATCGTGCCGGGCTCGATCTCGGGACCGACCCGTGTCCAGCCGCGTTCGATCACGTCGCTGCGCTCATCGGCGACAGTGCGTTCGATCCGGCCGGGTGGCTGACGTCTTGGTTCGTCGAGGTCGGCGGGCCGGATGTCCGGGCCCGACTGCTTCTCGACGAGTCCGTGGACCTCAACGTGGTGGAGGCGGCGCATGCAGCGGCACTCGAACGTGCGTCTGTGGTCGGTCTCACACACGTCGAGGTCGACGTTGTTCCGCCCGTCGAGCTCGATGCCCTACGAGCAGCGTACGAACTCGACGGCGTGGACCTGCGCGCGGCCTAGCCCCTGCATTCAGGTGGTCTGGGCGAACGCCACCATCTTCGGTTCGTTGAGTGCGCCGAGCATGTTGCCCAACCGAAAGATCCGGCCGGCGGCGTCGTAGGCGCCCTCGGGAATCGGGCCGCCACCGTGGGCGAGCTCCAGGCTCGCGGTCAGCTCCGATCCGGCTTCTTCGAAGAGCGACTCGAGGTGCGCCCGGTCAGCCGCAGACCTGCGAACGTCCTCCACGAACTTGGGCTGCGGGCCACGCTTCAGTTCCAGACGGGCCGAACCCAACCCGCGAATGAGGGAGGTGCGCATGATTCCCGGAACCGTCAGGTGATGGTCGTGTCTCGCCTGTGCAGCTGCGCAGAACCGGAGCTGATACCCGGCCTCCTCCAGCCGGATGCTGAAGTCGACGTCCTCCACAGCAGGAAAATCGAACCAGGGATCGAACCCGACGTCTCGTGCGGCACCGGTGTCGACGCTCAGGTTGCACGTCGCCCCGAGTGCGGCGGACAGCTCATCGCCGTCCTCCACCAGGGGGTAGGCGAACAGCAAGGGCACCTCCGTCAGGAGGCGTCCGAGCGGCTCATGTCGAAACTCCTCGACGAACTCGAACGTGCCGAGCACCATCGACTTCGGATGTTCAGCGTGAATACGGAGGTGATGCTCGATCGCCTCGGGGTGGAGCAGGGTGTCGTCGTTGATGAAGAGGGTGAGCGGCGCAGATGCGATGGCAAGCGCCTTGTTCCTGGCCTCGCCCGGCCCCGAGTTCTGCTGAGTCAGCACGTGATAGTCCGCGAACCGGCTCGCCCGCCCTTGTGCGACGGCAACCGTGTCGTCCGGTGACCCGTCATCGACCACGATCACTTGCAGGGTCTCGGGTCCAACGGTCTGCGCGTCGAGATGATCGAGACAGCGCAGAAGCACATCCCGTCGGTTGTAGGTAGGGATCGCCACGCTGCACACCGTCTCCGCCATGGTCGAATCTTCGGAGCGCAAAGCGTGAATCTGAGGATGGACACACGACTGTCATGTCGGCGTCGCTCAACTCCGTTTCGAGGCGGTCGATCGGACGCCATGGCGGAACTGAGGCGGGCGACCAGGGTCATTGGTGACGTTGCAGCCCTGGATTATGACGACACACTTGCCTTCTTCGAAGGTCGGGCCGATCGAGCCGACGACCTCGATCGACGGACGATCACGATGTACCAGGACGGTCGGGCCGCGCTTGCCGCCGCACGTGATGAACGGGAGGTGCGCGATGTGATGCCGCACCTGCAGCTCGATGCACAACGAACTCGGGTGCTCGACATCGGGTGCGGCGTGGCCCGGTGGGGTGGCCACCTTGCCGGACGAGTCGCCGAGTATCTCGGCGTGGACTTCAGCCCCGGTCTCGTTCGCCTTGCCAACGAGGACCTTGCGGTGGCCTACCCCGACGGCACGGGCTCAGCGGCAGTCCTGTCCGCGACCGAACTGGATCGCGGCGGCCTCAGCGAGGGTGGATCCGACCTGATCATCGTCTCCGGCGTGATGGCATATTTGAACGACGAGGACTGTGCTGCGATGCTCGAGAACGTGGCACGATTGGTTGCGCCCGGTGGCCAGATCTACATCCGTGAACCGATGGCTCGCTCCGAACGACTCACCCTGTGCGGTCACTGGTCCGACGAGCTCGCCGCCGACTACAGCGCCGTGTATCGCTCCGTCGCCACCTACGACGAGCTGTTCGCCAACCACCTCGTCGGCTGCGACCGAACCATCGGCTTCGAGCTCGCACCAGAGCTCGCCAACCGGGCCGAAACCGCGCAGTTCGTTTCCATCCACGAACGGAGTGCGTCGTGACCCGACGAACCGTGTATTGCTTCGATCTCGATGGCACCATCACCGACGCCGAGATCCTTCCGCTCATCGCGGCGGAGACCAACCTCGAGGACGAGATCACCGCGTTGACCAAGTCCACCATCGAAGGTGCCATCCCGTTCGACACGTCCTTCCGTCTGCGCTGTCGGCTTCTGGCCGAGGTGCCGATCTCGAAGGTGCGCGAGATCACGTCGAACGTGCCGCTCAACGCCGACATCGTCAGCTTCATCCAGCAGCGACCAGAGGACTGTGCGATCGCCACCGGAAACCTGGACCTGTGGGTGCAGCCGATCCTCGATCGTCTCGGGTGCCGAGCCTTCACGTCCACCGCCCTCTCCGCAGATGATGTGCTGTGGGGCGTGACCGACACGCTGTACAAGGCCGATGCCATCGACGCGCTGCAGGACGACGACACGCTCATCGTCGCTGTGGGCGATGGCATGAACGATGTGCCCATGTTCGAGGCCGCTGATGTGGCGGTCGCATTTGGTGGAGTGCATCCACCGGCCGAAGCCGCACTCGATGCGGCGGACTTTGTTGCCATGAATGGAGCCGGGTTGTGCCAGCTGTTGAACTCGCTGTGATCGCCGCCGCCGGACTCGGGTCGCGGCTGGGTGCCCCGACGCCGAAGTGTCTGGTGAAAATTGATGGCGTGACCCTGATCGAACGTCAGCTCGAGCTGCTGCGGGACGTCCCCGAGGTGCGCGTGATCGTCGGATTCCGGGAGCGGGACGTGATGGACCTCGTGGCGAGCATTCGCCCCGACGTGGTGTTCGTCCGCAACCCGGACTTCGCCCACACGCACACGATCCACAGCCTGCGTCGTGCCGTTCAGCACTCCTCCCGTTGGTTTCTGGCGCTCGACGGGGATCTCGTGATCGAACCGACGTCGTTTCGGTCGTTCCTGGCCACGTGTGCGGCGACCGGCGAGGATCCGGTTCTTGCGATCGGCGAGTCCGGGACGGAGGACGGTGTCTTCGTGCAGACCGCAGCGGTCGGCAACGAGCTCCTCGTCACGTCATTCAGCCGTGAGCGATGCAGCGGATACGAGTGGTCCGGAATGGCCCATCTCCACTCGGACCACATCGCCCAGGGCGATCGATTCGTGTTCGAGACACTGGTCGATTCGCTGCCGATGCGGGCTGCCGTGATCGACGCGGCGGAGGTCGATACGCCACAGGATCTCCAGCGCGCCCGGAGCGTGGTCCGTGACTGGGAGCGGGCGGCGCGGTCCATCACCATCGAGCCGACCATCGACCTGTGGGAGACCGTCCGGTGATCCGGTCGCCGTTCACCGTCGACTTGTACATCTACGCTGCCCACGAAGTGGCGGTGTGGGAGCCGATCTGGTGGCGGCTGCGTCAACGCGGCGTCGACGCCCAGATCGTGGTCGAGCCGCCCGGCATGAACCGCGCTCGTGGCAGCGTGCCGGACCCCCGGAACGGCTGGCGCGACGACAAGGCGAACGGTCGAATCGACGACCTGATGGATCAGGACATGTACGAGACGGTGTGCGCGTCGTTGCAGCGTCGAGGCATGGGCTGGCTCGAGTGCGCCCGGCTTGATGCTGATGCCGTGCTCACCACCTCAGGAACTGGCTGGTTCTCCGCCTATCAGGGCCTCCGCATCCGAGCGATGTACGGCGTTGGCGCGGTGGTCGACAGCTACGGGCACGGCCCGGTCAACAACGGGATGGATCTCGTTCTTGCGCACGGCCCCCTGTCCGAGCAGGCGATTCGATCCGAATGCCCGCAGACGAAGGTCGAGATGGTGGGCTTCCCCAAGTGGGCGGACGAGCGACGAACGGGTCGGAGCAAGACCGAGGCACGAGCCGAGCTCGGCATCGCCGACGATGGACGTCCGGTGGTTGCCTGGCTGCCGACGTGGGCACACAACTCCAGCCTCGACCGCTTCGCACCGGCGTTGACCGACCTGTCGTCAGATCACCTCGTCGTCGCCAAGCCGCACCACAACAACCTTCGATTCGAACGCACTCGGCTCGCCGCCATCGATCCTTCGATCCTCGTGTTGGACGATCTGGACACGCTTGTTCCGCTCATCATCGCCGCTGACGTCGTCATCGGCGATGTGCGCAGCGGCGGCATCACGGAAGCCCTGCTCGGCGACCGTCCGGTCGTCGGCCTCTCCGCCGACGGGCCGGTCGACGCCCAGGGTCTGCTCGCCGGGATCGAAACGGCCGTCGTGCTCTGCGATGAACCACAGGAACTTCGCGCGGCGCTGCACTCGGCCATGCGACCAGACCGCGCCGTCGAACGGCGACGCTGGGCGGAGTGGTGCTTCGGTCCGGCTGGCGGCGACGACGACGCCCGTGCGGCGGATGCGATCATCCGACGAATCGACGAGGTTCGTCGGTCGATCGATGCCGGCCCGCGGCTGATCGCTCTGGACCGCTGGCTGGCCGACGCTGCCGACGAAGACTCGCCAGAGTTCCGTGCCTCCGTCGTGAGTGAGGCATGGCCGACCTGGTCCGGCGACCCTCGGCTGCACGGTCTGCTCGCCGAGGTGACCGCGGAAGCGGAGATTCCGGTGCTCGAAGCATGCTCCCGTTTCGTTCGCCTGACCGGCGACCTCAATCGCTGTCCGCTGCGGGCCCGCTGGTCGGATGCGTCCGTCGACATCGATGAACGACTGGCGGTGGCAGCTGTTGCCGCCGTGACATTTGCGGACGAGGGCGCAGCTTCCGCGTTCATCGAGCTTGCCTCCGAGGCGGACCCGATCCACTATGACCGCTGCCTCGTCGCCATCCTCTCGTACGAGCCGTCGCTCCTGCCGGCGTTCACGGCGAACGCAGCATCGACCCGTGATCGACGAGATCAGCTGGCGATTTCGCTGCGAGACATCGGCGCGGAGCGAGACGAGATCGACATGCTCCTCGCGGCCTGACGGTTCAGGC
>CALBVR010000205.1 GCA_937969565.1 uncultured Acidimicrobiales bacterium
TCACTTTCACCCGTTTGGGTGAAAGTGAGACGCGACCCCTTTCACCCGTATTGGTCAGCCTTCGGCGTGTTGGGCCTGGAGTCGTTCGATCCGTCGTTGGAGTCGGGCAATTCGTTGTTCGAAACGTGACACGCCCGCTTCCACATGCGCTCGATCCGCTCCCGGCTCGAGCGTGTCCAACTCGCTCTGCAGTGCTTCGAGACTGCTGCGAGCCTCGACCAGTTCGGTACGGCTCGCCTCGAGGCGGCCGGCCAGCTCCGCCTTGTCGAACACCCGGTCCTCCGCCGTCCGGCGGTGCTGATCTTCGATCGGCGGGTCGATCAGATGGGGGAGTAGCGGCGTGTTGCCGACGGATCGGCGGGCCACGTACATCGGTGACATGATCTCGACCCCGGCGGCCGACAGCGTGTCCAGAATCGATCCCCGCAACCGGGAGCGGGCCGCCAGAAGGCTGCGCGGATCCTCGAGAAACCCAGCGATTCGGTAGTTGACCGAGTAGTCGCCGAGATCCAGGACCTGGACGAACGGTTCGATCAACCCCGAGTCGGTCGCCGCCTGCACGAACAACTCCTGGAGTTGATGGCGGGAAACGTCGTACCCGATGGACGCCGTTGCCGACACGATCGTCCCCGAGCTTCGAACGACGCGCACCGGTTGGTTGACCATCAGCGAGTTCGGCAGGGTCACGAGATCCCGGTCACCGGTTTGGATCTCGGTGTGGAACAGACCGAGTTCGGAGACCCGACCGATGTGATCGGCGACCTCGATGAAATCACCCGGCTTGAAGCTCGACATGGAGCGAAGCATCAGGCCCGCCATGCCGTTGGCGATGATCGACTGCGAGGAGATGGCCAGCGCACCCGTGACGATCAGGCCGAAGACGCTGAAGGCGAGGTCCGAATCGGAGCCGTCCGGCAGAAGGAAGATGACGACGAGCAGGCCGAGCAGGCACAGCCCGATCGTCGCGACCTGGGCCCGAACCGAACGCTCCGCATCGTCGTCTTTCGGGGAACGCAACAGCAGCCACCGGACGGCCATGACCGTCGCTGCCGTCAGCGCCACGGCGATGACGGCAGGAAGCCAGTCGGTCCAGGATGTGTCGGCCTGTGCGAAGATCACCGCCGCCGACGTTACAGAATCCGCCGATCCGCTGCCCAACGTGTCAGTTCGTTTCGGTTCGACAGCTGGAGTTTGCGCAGCACGGCGCCGGCGTGGGACTCGACCGTCTTGATCGAGATGGTGAGCCGCCGGGCGATCTCCTTGTAGGCGTAGCCGCGTGCAAGGAGTCGCATGACCTCCTGTTCCCGGTTCGTGAGGCGGTCGAGTTCGGGATCGGCGGAGCTCTCGGGCAGCTCGGTTGCGAAAGCGTCCAACACGAACCCGGCGAGCCGGGGCGAGAACACGGCGTCGCCTTCCGAGACGCGAGTGACGGCATCGATGAGGCCGGCACCATCGGTCGCTTTCGTGATGTAGCCGCGGGCGCCGGCCCGGATCACCTCGATCACGTCCTCTGCGGCATCCGAAACGGAGAGCGCAAGGAAGACCGAATTGACGCCGCGCTCGACGCATCCCGCGATCACGGTCGCGGCCGTCCCGTCCGGGAGATGCACATCGCAGACGACGACGTCCGGTTTCTCGCGGGCGATGATGGTGACCGCCTCGGCCACCGATCCGGCCTCGCCGACGATGCGGAAGGCGTCTTCGAGTTCGGCGCGGACGCCGGCGCGGACGAGGGCGTGGTCGTCGACGAGCACGATTCGGGTCATGGAGTTCCTCCGGGAGCTCGTGGAGTGGACGCAGGGATGGGGAGCACGAGTTCGATTTCGGTGCCCTCACCCGGGAAGCTGTGGACGTGGGCCCGGCCGCCGGCTCGGCTCATCCGGGCGTGAATCGACTCGGCCAGGCCCTTGCGATCGGTCGGAACCTGAGCGGTGTCGAAGCCGACGCCGGTGTCACGGACGAACACCTCGATGGTCTCGCCGCGGCGCTCCGCGAAGACGTCGATCCGATCGACGCCCGAGTGTTCGGCGGCGTTGGCCATCGCCTCGCCCGCCGCCGCGAGCAGTGCGTCGAGGACTGCGGGAGCGTGATCGTCGTTGTCGCCGACGGCGACGACGTCAATGGTGACGCCATGGTCTCGCTCGATCCGTGCGGCGGTGTCTTCGAGCGCTGGTCCGAGTCGGACGGCATGCGGGTTGTCCGGGGTGGTGCCATAGAGCCAGTTTCGGAGCTCTCGTTCCTGCTGCCGGGCGAGCTGCACCGTCCGGTTGGGGTCGTCGGCATTCTTCTGGATGAGGCTGAGTGTCTGCAGAACCGAGTCGTGGAGGTGGGCGGAGATCCGGGCCCGCTCATCCGAGCGGATGCGGCCGAGTCGTTCGCCGTCGAGATCCTGGGCCATGCGGATGACTGAGGGTGCGGCGACGACGGAGATGCCAGCGATCACGGCGAGGCCGAAGACGAGCGAGACCAGGGTGTCGATCAGATTGAACTGCAGGGCCGCGAACGCGATCAGGCCGCCCACGGCCACCACGAGTCCGGCGATCACCCGCACCACGATCGAAATGCCTTCCTGTTCCCGCTGACCACGGGACCACGCAATGAGTGCTCCCGTGAGCACGAAGCCGACCGGGAAGACCAGGTTGCGGAAGAGTTCGGAGGTGAGTGGGAGGAAGCCGATCACGAGCCCGAGCACGACCATGGCCACGCCGACGTGGCGGTGGACCGATGTTGCCCCCTTTGGTGCGGGCGAATACGGGCTGATCTGTGATGGTGTGCCGATGGCGAGGATCGCCCATGCGACCGCGTAGAGCACGAGACCCCATCCCCCCACCGTGATCAGCACGATGAAGGACACACGGATGATCGTGGGCTGCACACCGATCTCGGTGGCGATTGCGGCGGCGACGCCGCCGATCCACCGGTTGCGGCGGTCGAGGCGAGGCAGCTGCCATCGTGCGGTGGGCATCGCTCCGGTCATCACTTCATCTTCGCACCTGTGGGGCGCAACGACATCAGGGGTGAACCCTGAGGTGACCCTGAGGGGCGCGCCGAGGATCCGGGGGAGATCGGGGAGTCACCCAATGGGCACGACGCTCCGCCTCCTCGAACATGAGAACATGGACGACAACACCACTCCCGAAGACATGAACGAACACGAACCCCACGACCCGCAGGACGAGATCCTCGACGCCACCGACGAACTGTCGGACGGTGCGAGCGACACCGACGTCTCCGATGTGACCGACGAACTGCCGGTCATCGACACGACGCTCGATGCCGCACCCACGGCCGACGACGTCGAGTCGAGCGAGGGCGACCTGGCGGACGGCACCGGCGATGCGATCCTCGCAGCCGCTGCGGCGCTGGACGATCCGGCCGAAACGGTCGATGCACCTCCGGTGGATGCCCAGCCGCAGCCGGAGTCCGTTTGGGCGCAGGACGACATCCACGGCACCACGACCCAGGATGAGCCCGCGGCCACAATCCCGCCCCCGTATGTTGCCGGGACCGAGGCCGACCGCCTGGTGCGTGACCCTAACGCAACCTTGGGCGGCGTCGCATCCGGCATCGCTCACCGCTATGGCTTCGAGGTCGCGTTGACCCGCCTCGCCTTCGTCCTGATGATCCTCTTCTCCGGAGGCACAGCGATTCTCGGCTACCTGCTCGCATGGATCGTCATCCCCCGAGCCACCTACTGGCCGCCGACGCCGCGCCATCGTTCCGGCCGCTTCTCGACCCGTGAGTTGGGCATCGGTCTGACGGGCCTTGGTGCGCTGCTCGGTCTGGCCATCGGTGGCGGAGCTGCCGGGTCGGTGCTGGTGCCGTTGGCACTCATCGGCGGCGGTGTCTGGCTGCTGCTTCAGGAGCCGCGTGTCATGCCTGCAGGTGCTGCGATGGCTGGAGCGGGTTCGGGCGGGGGCGTCATGACTCCGCCTCCCGCTCCTCCGGCGCCGCCCGTCCAACCGGGTCCCGCGGTTCCTCCGCCGTCGCCGGTTCCGCCACGCTCCCGTAGCCGTCGCTTCGTCAAGGTCGGCCTGGTCGCCGGCTTCGCATTTGCCCTGCTGGCGATCATCGCGATCCCGATCATCATCATCGTGGCCATCGCCAGCAGCGACTTCGAGGTCACCACGGAACGTCAGGTCGTTTCCACGCCATTCAGCATCGAGGACATCCCGACGACGATCAACGAGGACGACGCCGAGATCATTCTCGACCTCCGCCAGTTGGACAGCGCCGACTTCGAAGGCGAGGACCTGCCGGTCGACATCCGAATCGACCTGGACTTCGGCGTCGTCGACGTGATCGTTCCCGACGATCTGCGGGTCCAGGTGGATGCCGAGGCGCTGGCCGGTGACGTCGATGTGTTCAACAACACCTCCGACGGGCTCTTCAACGAGCGACTCGTCGAGGTGGACAACCCCCACATCGATCTCGTCATCGACGTCAAGGCGGGTGAAGTCGATGTTCGCCGCGGTTGATGTGGCGATCGGCCTCGCCGTGCTGTGCCTGGCGCTCACGGTGTACCTCGATCACTGAGGCGCCGAAACTACGCTGACACGGGTGCGCCGCTTGCTCGCCCTTCTCGTTGTCCTTGGTCTGCTGGCCGCATCGTGTTCCTCATCGCGAACCGATGCGGCCAGCGACGCGTCCGACGCTCCGACGACCAGCACCACCGATGCCGCGCAGGCGGAAGATCCGAGCAGCACCACGGAGGCCGGCGACGTTGCCACGACCGATCCAGACGACGTGGCCACCACCACATCGACCACAGGAGCACCACGTGTCGACGCGTGTGTGACGGAGCGACCCGCAGAGGTCGGCCTCCAGTCCGAGGCGCTCGAGTCCGGGGGAGTGGAATACCGCTACCAGTGGACGTTGCCATCCACGTACGACGGAACCCCGCTCGCCGTCGTCCTCGACTTTCATCCGATCGGATTCTCCGGCCCGGTTCAGGCACAGATCAGCGGCATGGCCGAACTTGCCGAAAGCGAAGGATTTCTTGCCGTCCAGCCGACCGGGCCGCCGGGGAACGGTGACGACCGCAACGTCTGGGAGCTGTCGCAGTTCGACGAGCCAGACCGGGACGACGTCGCGTTCGTCAGCGATCTGCTCGACCGCCTCGGCTCAAACGTGTGCATCGACCGTGACCGCATCTTCGCCATCGGGATGTCCAGCGGTTCGCTCTTCACGTCGAACCTGGTCTGCCGATTCTCGGAACACCTTGCTGCCGCCGTCTCGGTAGCCGGCGTCACCCACGACGACGGGTGCGAGCCGTCACAAGCCGTTCCCTACCTCGCATTCCATGGCACGGCAGACACCACCATTCCCTTCGATGGATCCGGCCAGTCCACGCTCGATGGCGCCGAAGCCGCCGGAGATTTCTTCACCCAGGTCATGCCGGACGAGTTCGCGGAGTTCGCCGCAGACTTCGGCTGCACAGACCCGATCGACACGCCGGTCACCGAAAAGGTGAGCGTGCGTACGTGGCCCGGGTGCGTGGTGGAGCTTGCGTTCTACACCGTCGTCGACGGCGGCCACACCTGGCCGAACTCCGAACTCTTCTTGTCGATCGATCCCGAAAACACCACGACAGAACTCGATGCGACCGCCATCGCATGGGAGTTTTTTCAGCGTCACGGCGCCTGACGTCCAGGAACGGTTGTCCGGACCAAGCGGCCGGTTCGGACGGATTTCACGTTTCCATCGAACAACCCTGCCGTCCCGGTCGATCATGATGGAGTGATGAACCCGCTCCACGACCTCCTCGAAGAACGAGATGCGCTGCTGATCGACGGTGCCATGGGTACGGAACTCTTCGCCCGCGGTCTCACCGCCGGCGATCCGCCGGAGATGTGGAACATCGACATGCCGGACCACATCGTCGACGTGCACCGCGGCTACATCGATGCCGGGTCCGACATCATCCTCACCAACTCCTTCGGGGGCAGCGCGTTTCGCCTCAAGCTGCACAACCTGCAGGACCGTGTGCACGAACTCAACCGGGCAGCCGCGCATGTCGGCCGGCGTGCCGCCGACTCGGTCGAGCGAACCGTGATCGTCGCGGGTTCGATGGGGCCGTCCGGAGAACTGATGGAACCGATGGGCGAGCTCACACCCGAGTCGTGCGCAGCCGCATTTGCCGAGCAGGCCCGCGGCCTCGCCGACGGGGGTGCCGACATGCTCTGGATCGAGACGATGTCCAGCCTCGACGAGGTCAAAGCCGCCATCGACGGAGCCCGCCGCACCACCGATCTTCCGATCGCAGCAACCATGAGCTTCGACACCGCCGGCCGCACGATGATGGGTGTCACCGGGCAGGCTGCCGCCGAGCAACTCGCAGAGCTCGGGCTCGCCGCGATCGGCGCGAACTGTGGCAACAACATCGTCGAGACCGAAGCCGCCGTGCAGCAGATCAAGGCCGGCGCCGGCGACGTGCCCGTGATCGTCAAGGCGAATGCCGGGATCCCCGAATTCAAGGGCGACGAGCTCAGCTACACCGGTTCTCCCGAGGTCATGGGTGCCCACCTGCAACGCATGCGTGACGCCGGTGTCGAGATCATCGGTGGGTGCTGCGGAACGGCGACTGAACACATCGCCTTCATGCGGCAGGTGCTCGACGGAGACGTCGCCGCGCCCGACATCGCCGGTCCCGGACCGAACCGCCCGGACGACGACCCGGACGGCCCCGGACGCACCCGCCGTCGTCGTCGCCGCGCCGCGTAGTCGCTCGACGCTTCCGGTCGAGATCCGCGGAGGCGGCGCTGTGCCGTCGAGATTCGCGGCGGTGTTACTGCTCAGCTTGGCGGGGTGAGCTCAGGCGGAGGATGGCTTCGTCGAGGACCTCGTCCTTCTTGCAGAATGCGAACCGGACAAGGTGCCGGCCCGCTTCCTTCGTCGCATAGAAGACCTCGCTCGGTACAGCCACGACACCGAACGCCTCGGGCAGCGCAAGACAGAACTCGATGCTCGTGGGCGGCAGCCCGTTCGCTTCGGCGAAGGAACGGATGTCGACTGTCAGGAAGTACGCACCTTGCGTCGGAATCACGTCGAAGCCCGCAGCTGCGAGTCCGGCGCTGAGGCGATCCCGCTTGTGGAGCAGATCGTCCCGCATGCCATCGAAGTAGGTGTCGTCGAGACGAAGCCCGACCTCGACTGCGGGCTGCAGCGGAGCGGCATTCACGAACGTGAGGTACTGCTTCGCCGTCATCACGGCGTTTCGGAGCTCGGCCGGCGCCGTGAGCCAACCCACCTTCCAACCGGTGAAGGAGAACGACTTGCCGGCAGATCCGATGCTGATCGTGCGCTCCCGCATGCCGGGCAGTGAGGCGATCGGCACATGTTCGCCCTCGAACACCATGTGTTCGTACACCTCGTCCGCGACCACGACGAGGTCGCGTTCGATCGCAACGGCGGCGATCGCTTCGAGCTCGGTCCGGGTGAAGACCTTCCCGGTCGGATTGTGTGGCGTGTTGAGGAGAATGACGCGGGACCGTTCCGACACGGCAGCGTTGAACGCATCCATGTCGAGCGCATGATCAGGGGCGTCCAACAGCACGGTCTTCTTGATGGCGCCCGCCATGCCGATCGTGGCGCTGTAGGAGTCGTAACTGGGTTCGAAGACGATGACCTCGTCGCCATGGTCGCAGAGTGCGAACATGGCGCCAGCGATCGCTTCTGTGGCGCCCGCGGTGATGAGCACCTCGGTGTCCGGGTCCCAGGTGAGCCCGTAGAAGCGCTCCTGGTGTTCGGCGACAGCCGCTCGGATGCCCGGTTGCCCGGGCAGCGGCGGATACTGATTCGGTCCGTCCAACACGGCAGCGGCCGCGGCCTCTGCGACCTCGCGCGGGCCGTCCGTGTCCGGAAATCCCTGCCCGAGGTTGACGGCGCCGGTGGCGACCGCAAGCGCACTCATCTCGGCAAAGATCGTGGTGCCGTATCCGTGCAGGCGGGGGTTTCGCAAAGCTTCGACCATGGCGGCCAAGTCTGGCACGCTGGTGCGCTGTGACCACAAGCCCTTCCCTCCTCCTCGGCGTCGACACCGGCGGCACCTACACCGATGCCGTCCTGCTCGATGCGGACACCCGAGAGGTCATCACGTCCGCCAAGTCGCTCACGACGCGAGGCGACCTCGCCATCGGCGTGTCCAACGCCTTGGCGGCAATCAGCGACGGCCTCGATCCGAAGGCCGTACGGCTGGTCTCCGTGTCCACCACACTGGCCACGAACGCGGTTGTCGAGGGCCATGGGAGCCCGGTGCTGGCGATCCTCGTCGGGTTCGACGATGGGATGGTCGAGCGCTCAGGAATCGGTTCGGCCTTCGGCGACGTCGTGATCGCACGCATCTCCGGCGGCCACGATCACCATGGCATGGAACGTGAGCCGCTCGACACGGAGGCGATCGAGTCGCTGCTCGAACAGCACCAGGGTGCCGTGCGGGCGGTCGCAGTCGCCTCGGCTTTCGCCGTGCGCAACACGGCGCACGAGGATCAGGTCTGCGCCATGGTTGCCGACGCCACCGACCTGCCGATCACGGCGTCGAGCGCGCTTTCGGAGTCCCTCGATGCGCCGCGCCGTGCCCTCACCACGGTGTTGAATGCCCGACTGTTGTCCCGCATCGCCGATCTCGTGGCGGCGGTCGGCCGCTCGCTCGACCAGCTCGGGATCGTCGCCCCGATGACCGTCGCCAAAGGCGACGGATCGCTTGCGGTTGCCGACGCGGTTGCCCGCCGACCGATCGAGACGATTCTTTCCGGTCCGGCGGCGTCGATGGTCGGCGCCGGAGTGTTGTCCGGGCGGGACACGTTCATCCTGTCCGACATCGGCGGAACGACGACCGATGTGGGGCGCCTCACTCAAGGGCGCCCGCACCTCGCGCCGGACGGAGCGAAGGTGGGCGGCTGGCGCACCATGGTTCGGGCGATCGACGTGCGTACCACCGGTCTCGGCGGCGACAGCGAAGTCACGACCGATCGAACGGCCCTCACCGTCGGGCCGCAGCGGCGGGTACCGCTTTCGCTGGTCGGCGCAGCCCACCCGAGCGTGCTCGCAACGCTCCTCCGAGACCTCGACGATCCATCCTCGCGGGAGACCGCCGCACAGTTCGTCATTCTTCCCGAGGGCGCCTCGCTCCCGACCGGCGATCTGAGCCGAGTCGAAGCTCGTGTTCTCGAGCGCCTCGGCGCCGACCCCGCGCCCGTGCGAGACGTCGCCCCCGGAGCCGTCGATCGGCGAACACTGCACACGATGGCTGAACGGGGATGGGTGCAGCTCGTCGGCTTCACTCCCTCGGACGCGGCGCACGTGTTGGGGTTGCAGGAGAACTGGTCGCGCAAGACAGCGGAAGCCGGTGCCCGGCTGATGGCCTGGTACACGGGCGAGGAACCGGAAGACTTCTGCCGTCGGGTCTGGTCGGAAACGGTGCGCCGGAGCGCCGCCGCCGTACTCGAGGTTGCGTTCGACGATCGGCTCGGTGACCCGGCGGTCAACGAGCTTGCGAGTGCAGCGATCGACGGCGTCGGCCAGCTCGGCGGCGTGACCGTTGCGTTGTCGCCGACCGATCCGATCGTGGCCGTCGGCGGTCCGGCCGGCGTCTACTACGACGAGGTCGCTGCTCGGCTTTCCGCCGAATTGATCCTTCCCGCCCGCTTCGAGGTGGCGAACGCTGTCGGCGCCGCCGCTGGGGAGCTGATCGTGTCCGGAACGGCTGAAGTGCATTCGGATGGGCCCGGGCTCTTCCGGGTGATCAGCTCGACGGGAACGGTCACCTCGACCGACGGCACGGAGGCGCTCGCCGCAGCCACAGAACAGGCCACAACGCTGGCCCAGGCGGCGCTGACCGAGGCGGCCGCCGGTCTGACACCTTCGTCGGAAGCAACGATCTCGGTCGCCGTCGAGCGCCATGACGCCCCGGATGCGATCGGCGACAGTGGTCTCTACTTCGCCCGGGTCACCGCTGAGGCACGGTCGCTTCCGTACTGACCGGTAAGGTCGGTGACATGAAGCCCGGAGATCGTGTTGCGGACTTTTCCGCACAGAACGAAGAAGGCGAAACGGTTCGGCTGAGCGACATGCTCGAGAACGGTCCGGTCGTGCTCTTCTTCTACCCCAAGGCCAAGACGCCCCTTTGAACGAAGGAAAGCTGTCATTTCCGCGACCTGGGCCCGGAGTTCGAAGAACTCGGAGCGCAGCGGGTGGGAATCAGCGCAGATCCGGTGGATCTGCAGCAGGAATTCAAGCTCGAGAATGCGTTGGACTATCCGTTGCTGTCGGACCGCAATGGTTCGATCCACAAACAGTTCGGCACGCATCGGTTCGGCCCGTTGCCCGGCAAGCGGGCGACGTTCGTGATCGGCGCCGACTCGGTGCTGATCGACGTGATCAAGTCGGAGACAAGCGCCAACGCCCATGCCGACGGCGCGCTCGAAGCGCTGCGCAACCGCAACGCCTGAGCGGTCAACGGGAAAAGAAGCGAGCGCTCGAAGCGCTGCGCAAACTCGACGCGTGAGCGGTCAACGCGGGAAGAAGCGAGCGCTCGTGGCGCTGCGCTAACTCGACGCCTGAGCGGTCAGCAGGTTTGGGGTGAGCCTTCGTTCTGGCTGGATCGGT
>CALBVR010000206.1 GCA_937969565.1 uncultured Acidimicrobiales bacterium
GGTGTCCGACCCATCGTGCTCGAACCGGATGCGATCAGGCGCGACGAGGGTGGCCGTGCCATTGGTCGTCGAGTCGATCGAAGCAACGGTGACCCGACCGCCCTCGGGATCGATGTGCTCCTCGAAGACCAGAATCTGCCCGGTGTCACCTTCGTCGACGGTGAACGTGATTGTTGCGGCATTCGGAGGATCATTCACCGGCTGGATGGTCAGGGAAAGCGTGCCGGTTCCGACGAGTCCCGATTCGTCGACCACGTCGTAGCGAACCTGATCAGCCAGAGTCTCGCCGCCATCGTGTGTGTACGAGAGGCGGCTGGGCCCAACGATGTTGGTCGTACCGTGGGATCCGTCGGCGACGATGGATCGAAGGGTCACGGTGGTGCCCTCCGGGTCGGGATGCGTCGTGGCCACATCGACGACGATGGTCTCGCCTTCAGCAACCTCCTGGAAGAGGGTGCCGCTCGCCGGCGGTTCGTTGACGTCGGCAACGATCACTTCGACGGTCGCTGTGGCGACGTTGCCGTCCGGGTCCCGTGCCTGGACGGGGAACACGTGTGTCGCGTCGGCTTCGTGGTCGAGCACCCCGGCAACGGAGATGGACCCGCTGGCGTCGATTGCGAACGGCACCTCGTCCGAGAGGATGGCGAATTCGAGTGGGTCATCGTCAGGATCGGACGCCGGAATCGCCACGACGTTCGAG
The DNA here is from genome assembly GCA_937969565.1 of uncultured Acidimicrobiales bacterium. Classification (GTDB taxonomy): domain Bacteria; phylum Actinomycetota; class Acidimicrobiia; order Acidimicrobiales; family SHLQ01; genus SHLQ01. Next base: position 701 of record CALBVR010000206.1, read on the forward strand.
CCGACCGCGGCGTCTTCGGCGACAATGGCCGTTCGGTCGGAGATGGTCGGCGATCCGTTGTCGGTTGCAGTGACGACGACGGTGTGGAGCGTTGTGGTTTCGTCTTCTCCGTCGGAGGTGGTGACGACGACGAGGTAGCTTTCCCGGTCGAGCACGCCGCCGTCGCGAATGACGAGTTCGCCGGTCGTGCCATCGATCTCGAACGGGTGATCACCGGAGGCCACCGAGAAGGTGAGAGGAGATGGGCCGTCGGTGTCCTCGGCGACGATCCGCTGACCGGTCGGCCCGGTCGGTGTGGTCTCGGGCAGGCGGACGGTTTGGACCGCCATGACCGGGCGTTGGTTGACCGGTGGGGGAGCGGTGGTGGTCGGCGGTGCCGCTGGAGCGGGAGCTGCTGGGGCGGAGGTGGTCGGTACGACGATCACCGTTTCGGTCGGTGGGGGAAGCGTGGTTGTCGTCGCCTCGTCGGCGAATGCGATCACCGGTGGTTCTCGCACAGGCTCTTCGGGAAGGTTCACGACGGCAGCGGAGACGGTGGTCGCCGTGGCAACGATGCCGGTGGCGATTGGCTGCGCAACCGAACCGATCGGCACCTGCCGAACCGCAGGCAGGCTTGCGAACCATGCCACCGGTCCGCCGACGCGTCGCAGGTCTCCCAGGCCAATGGCAAGGAAGGCGCGGGCGACGGTCGGATCGAACTGGGTGCCGGCGTTGTCGGAGATCTCCCGCCGGGCGACCTCCGCCGGCATCGGCTTCTTGTACGAGCGGGTGCTCGTCATCACGTCGTAGGCGTCGGCGACGGCCACGATTCGTGCGGACAGCGGAATTTCTGTTCCGGCGAGCCCCTTCGGATAGCCCGAGCCGTCCCATTTCTCATGGTGTCCGTCGGCGGCGTGGCGCCAATCGCCAAGCCAGTCTGCGATCGGAGCAAGGTGACGTTCTGCTGCTGCAGGGTGGGCAGACAGAATGGCCCACTCCTCGTCGGTGGGGCGGCCGTCCTTGTTGAGGATCTCCGACGGAACCTCCAGCTTGCCCATGTCGTGGAGAAGCGCCGCCCAACGAAGTCGTTCGAGCGACCCGCCTCCGATCCCCATCTCCTTCGCGATGAGTTCGGTGTACCCGCGGACTCGTTCCGCATGGCCTCTTGTCATGCGGTCGTGCTGGGAGAGCATGGCGATGAGATCCAGCATCTGGGCCGAGATGGCATCGTCACCTTCGAGGGCGCCACCGCCTTCCTGAATCTCGCGGATTCGACGCTTGGTGGCCGTGACGGTGCCTCCCCGAAGTGCGGACTTGAACCGTCTGGGTGTCTGGTCCGGGAAGACGAGTGACAGCTTGAAGAGCATCGCGACCGGACCGAGGCGACGGAGTGCAACGTCGAGCAGGCGAACCACGATCGTGGCCACGACCATCAGGCCAATCCACCACAGCCATCGGTTCATCCGGAGCGTTTCGGGCGGCCACTTCGCTGACGCCCAGAAGCCCACCGCGAGCGAGACGACGATCGGGGCGATAAGAATCGAGGTGCGGATGACGCCCGCGGCGAAGGGCCGCGCCGCCCAGGCTTCCTGCGCGCGTGCGTTCGAAATTTGTGTGGGACCGCTCGCCATCACGCTTCCTTGAATCGGTTGCTTTCTGGCTGCGCTTTATCGGGAAAACGTACTCAGGGTGGACTCAGGGTCATCCCTGATTGCTCACCGTGATGTCGTGCGTCACCGTCGAAGCATGACCTCCACGACGACACCGCCCAGCGTTTCCCCGCCACCACCAGCACCCATGGCGCAACCGGTCTCGATGGGCCCGCCTCCGGTTCCTCGACGAGCGAGGCGCCGGGCCCTGTGGTTGCGCCTCGGCGCAGCCGCAGTGGTGCTCGGATCGCTCGTCGTCGACCCGTCGCCGATCGTTCTGGTTCTGCTGCTGTTCGTCCTCGTGGTGCCATTCGAGAAACTGTTCCCTCGGCACGATCAGCCCTTCCGGCGCCCCCGGCTCGGACTCGATGTCGGCTATGCGCTTGCGCAACCCGCACTCACCGGCGTCAGCCTCGTGGCGGGCGGAATCGTCGCGATCGGGAGCATGTTCTGGCTTCCGGGTCTTGCGCTGCGGCCCGTCGTCACCGCGCTTCCGCCATTGGCACAGCTACTGGTCGGCGTGCTCGTCTTCGATCTGCTGATCTACTGGGTGCATCGCTGGAGCCATGAGGTGCCGTTCCTGTGGCGGTTCCACTCCGTCCATCACTCGATCGAGACGATGGACTGGGTCTCAGCGTTTCGGAACCACCCGATCGACGGAATCATCCTGGCGCCACCGATCGCCTTTCTGCTCGCTGCGGGTTTCAGCTTGGAGACCACTGGCGTGCTCACGGTGCTGCAGATCGTGACGGGCATCTTTCTTCACGCCAACGTTCGCTGGCGGTGGCGTCCGCTGCAGCGAATCATCATCACGCCGGACTTTCACCACTGGCATCACGCAAACGAGGCGGGCGCGATCAACTCGAACTACTCGGTCTTCCTGCCGGTGTGGGACATCATCTTCGGCACCTGGTTCATGCCGAAGGACCGACGGCCGTCGGTGTACGGCATCGATGAGTACATGCCGCCGACAATGCTCGCGCAGTTCCTGCACCCATTTCGCGGTCTGCAGAAGCCGACGACGGTGCTGCGTCACCCGGTTCGCTCAACCAAACGGGCCGTGCGCGACCTCCGACGGGGGGCCGGTCAGATTCGGCGAGCGTCTCGCCGACGGGATCGTCAGATCGCCTGATACTTCTCGAGCATGTGGTGGGCCTCGACGAGGCGGACGGTGCCCGACTTGGAGCGCATGACAAGCGACTGCGTCTTGGCAATTCCTCGGTCGTACTGCACGCCCTTGAGCAGATCACCGTCGGTGATGCCCGTGGCCGCGAAGAAGCAGTTGTCGGACGACACCATGTCGGCGATGTGGAGGACCTTCTTCAGGTCGTATCCGGCTTCGATGGCTTCCTTGCGCTCGGCCTCGTTGCGCGGCCAGAGCAGCCCCTGCTGCTCGCCACCCATGCAGCGAAGCGCGGCTGCGCTGATGACGCCTTCCGGAGTGCCGCCGATGCCGAACAACACGTCGGCACCGGAGTCGGGCCATGCGGTGGAGATCGCGCCGGCGACATCGCCGTCGGGGATCAGACGGATGCGGGCGCCCGTTGAACGGACTTCCTTGATCAGTTCACCGTGGCGATCACGATCGAGAATCACTGCGGTGAGGTTCTCCACCGGCTGGTTCTTCGCTTCGGCGATCGAGTGCAGGTTCTCGGTGGGCGACTTCCGGATGTCGATCGATCCGGCGGCATCGGGGCCGACGGCGATCTTCTCCATGTAGACACACGGCCCCGGGTCGAACATCGAGCCGCCTTCGGAGGCCGCGATGACGGCCAGGGCGTTGGCCCGACCGAGCGCGGTCAGCGTGGTGCCGTCGATCGGGTCGACGGCGATGTCGACCTTCGGCGGCTCACCGGTGCCGATGTTCTCACCGTTGAAGAGCATCGGCGCTTCGTCTTTTTCGCCTTCGCCAATGATGACGAGGCCGTCCATCGCGACCCCAGCGAGCTGATGACGCATGGCGTCAACGGCCGCGCCGTCGGCGGCTTCCTTGTCGCCGCGGCCCATGAACCGGGACGCGGCAATGGCTGCGACCTCGGTGACCCGGACGAGTTCGAGCGCCAGGTTGCGGTCCGGCGTGGTGAGATCAGACATGGTTGAGCTCCTGTCAACTGTTCCCGTGCTCCTGTCGGCAGCTCGCGCCCATACCTGACAGCAAAAGAGAGAGTAGCTTTCACGGGCATGTCGACGATGTATTGCTTCCAGTGTTCCCGCGAATACGCAGAGGACGTGTCTGCCTGCGTCGAGTGCGGGGTCGATCTGGTCGAGGAAGCACCCACGCCTCCCGAGGACGTTGGTGCGTCCGACGAGGCACAGGTCGCCTACGAAATGCACGACTGGTCGTTCGAGGCGCGTAGCCGCGCCGAGCGGATACTGACCGAGGCCGGGGTCGTCCACGGCTGGCAGGGGCCGATGCTGATCGTTCGAGAAGCAGACGAGGAGCAGGTCGACGCTCTGGTCGAACAGGCCGAGGCGGAGGGTGACGCGACACCGAGCCTCGATCCAGATGTCGACAAGATCGGCTACGCGATGGACGACTGGACGGACGATGCCCAGACCGCTCTGGTGAACGCGCTCAACCTCAACGACGTGCGCCACGAGTTCGATGAGGACGGAGAGCTGCTGGTGGCAGAAGACGATGAAGAAGTCGTCGATGCCATCATCACGGCCATCACCGAGAAGCTTGCGCTCGAGGAAGAGCTCGGCGAGGCATCCACCGAGATGGAAGGACTCCAACTCAACGACCTCCTCGGTGATGTGCGCGGCCTCGCCCAGAAGCTGGTGAAGAACCCTGGCGATGCCAAGGCGACGATCGCGATCGTCTCGAAGGCCGGACTCCTGGCGGACGTTCGCACACCCTTCGGCTTCGACAGTCGCCGATGGGCCGCGATCCGAAAGGGCGGTGCCGACATGAAGGCCGTGCTCTCGGACGAGGACCGCACCGAGGAGGACGTCGTCGATGCCGCCGGCACACTGCGCGGCCTGCTCGAAAACGTTGTCTGAACGACGGCGGTTCGGTAGCGAGCGGAGAAGGCGGATTCGGTAACGTTGGCGGTTGTGATCCTGGCGTCGCTCGAAGTGTGGCATTCCCGTCCGATCGCGCCCACACGACGGGTTGCGGTCGGCGACTGTGTGCTCCCGACCGACCCGGCTCCCGGACCGGGCGGTCTTCTCCTCGGAGCGGTGTTGGCCCGGTTCTCGGCCGATCTGGACAAGGACACCCGCAAGGAGATGCTGGTCCTGATGAAGGAGGTCGAGCGTGGGGACCGAATCGGCCAACCTCGACTTCGCCATCGTCTCCAGGACGATCGCGTCGGCCTGAGTCGCAGCCGCCATCGTCTCGTTCGTGGCGCCAACGGTCTGCAGTTCGAGCTCGAGACGGACAAGGGCGCTCCCGCCCAGTCCGCACTGGCTGCGGTCTACGCGTGCGCGGCCATTCCGTCGGACCAGCGAAGCGCGGTCGTGGACGTGTTGCGTCGGGGGCTCGACTGGGTCGGCCCGGCCGGGCCGGGCCTGATCGACCACCTGGTCGGTGCGGATGTTGCGATGCGCTTTCGCAGCGGTGCGCTCAACGTGGCTTCCGACCCGTTGCTCTGGGCACTGGACGTGCTCGGGCTCGAGACCGACGGAAAGCCGGGAGCGAAGGACGTGCAGAAGCGGTATCGGGCGCTGGTGCGAGACGCCCATCCCGATCACGGTGCGGAGGACGACGGTGCCGCCGACCGGATTGCCGAGCTCAGCCGGGCTCGTGAGATCCTTCTTTCATGAGTTCGACCAACCCACCTGCCGGGCTGATTCTCACGCCGGGCGCCAGCGCAGACCGAGAGCACGCCACGCTCGTTGCGATCGAGCACGGCCTGCCAGAGATCGCTGTGGAGCGGCTGACCCTCGGTACGACGAGCGTGCCGAGAGCCGTAGCGAAGATCGTCGATGCCGCCGGAGACCTCGCAGCGAAGCTCGATGTCCCCGCCGACCGGATTGCCCTCGGCGGCCGATCGTTCGGCGGCCGAGCCTGCTCCCTGGCAGTGGCCGAAGGCCTGGGCGCGTCATCCCTGGTGTTGTTGTCGTACCCGTTGCACCCGCCTGGAAAGCCGGAGAAGCTCCGCACGGATCACTTTCCTGCGTTGACCGTTCCGTGCCTGTTCGTGTCCGGTGAGAAGGACCCCTTCGGATCACCCGACGAGTTCGGCGAACACGTCGGCGCCATCGGCGGGCCGGTGCATCAGGAGTGGGTCGTTGGAGGGCATGCTCCAAAGGGCAAAGACGACGAGATCATCGGCCACATTCGGGCGTTCTTCAGCCTCGACTGAAGATCGGAACCCGGAACCGTCAGGCCACGTCCACGGGCACGCCGAGCGGGAGGAAGCGAACCAGGCGTTCGACATCGTTGTTGTGCAGCCGTATGCATCCGGCGCTCACCGCCGACCCGAGCGTTTCCGGCTCGTTGGTGCCGTGGATCCCGAGCTGGCCCGGGCCGCCGTTGAACGTCTCGAAGGTCTCGCTGAAGCCACTCAGCCCGTAGGCGAACGTGCCGTAGATGGTGTCCGGCTCCAGGGGCGCGAGCAGCTCGGTGATGTAGTACCGGCCTCCTGGCGTTGGTGCGTTGTCCCTCGCCACGCCGGCCACGGCGTCGAAGATCGCCGATCCGCGGTCGAAGACGCGCAACCGAAAGGCCGCAAGGTCGACGCCGATACGGAAGTGGTGGGCGGCGAGGGAAACATCGGCGGTACGAACCCATCCCGTCGATCCGTTCGGTCGCACGGGGAGCAACACTTCATGCCAGTCCGACTGATTCTCCGTGGTCAGGAACACGAGCGGCCCGCCGGTCGGTGTCGGATTCTCCATCAAGTGGGTGACTTCGCCCTCTGGGGCGTCCCGAATCTCGAGCAACGCAGGCAGCGCAGTGGCGACGACCGAACGGTCCACATCGACCGTCTGCACCTGTTCTGCGCTGATCGGTTCGGCCGGGGCCGGCTCTCGGAGCACCTGCCCCACACGCGGAAAGGTCGTGACCGGGCTGGGCGCATCGACCAGGTCTGGTCGGCCATTGTCCGGCGTGCACGCCGCGATCCCGGCGACAGCGAATCCGCCCAACAGCCGTCGGCGGCTGATCGAGGGAAACCCGTTCGCGTGCACGTGTCGAGAATACCGAAGTTCCCGGACGGTCAGTCCGCGAGCTCCGGCTCGTCGTTGATGGATTCGAGCGTCTTGTTCGCCGTCTCCGGATACAGCGTCAGCAACAACACCACGACGAGCGCCGGCCCGAACGCCATGACCGCCAGTGCAGGGCCGAACGCGTCCCACCGCTCGGCAAGCCGGCCGACCACCTGCAGGCCGATCACGCTGCCGATCACGCCCGCCGCGATGATGAGCCCGTTCGCCGAGCTGCGGAGGCGGGTGGGGAAGAGCTCGGGACCGTAGACACCCAACGCTGGGATCGCCAGACCGCTACCCAGGATCGTGCCACCGGCCCGGATGAACCACAGCGGGAGCCCCGATGCAAAGAAGGACCAGAGCGTGAGCGCAGCGCCGATCGCCGTGCCGAGTGCTCCGATGGGTCGACGACCGACCCGATCCGCAAGCATGCCGCCGGCCAGCACTCCCAACCCGATGGGGGTGGAGGTGACGAGCGTGAAGAGGCTGATGCGCGTTGCCGAGAAGCCGAGCTCGTCCCGCAGGTACTGATTGTCGAACTGGGATGCCGGGGTGGCGAAAAGGGCGGCGAGCAGTGCCGCGCTGGCCAGCAGCGCAAGGCGACGGCGAAAGGTCGGGTGTGACCGAAGTTCCGCGAGGGCGGCTCGCATGGATGGATTCGTGTTCGTGGCGAAGCGGCGCGTTGTCGGGAGCTTGGACGAAGCCCAGAAGGCGGCGGGCAGGAAGACGAGGGCGGTGGCGTAGACGAGTCGCCATCCCCACTCGGCCACGTCCGCGAGCGGCAGGATCCACACCACCATTCCCGAGCCGAGGCCAGCGAGGAGGACGAGCACACTGATGCCATAGGCCCGACTCTTGGGCGGAAGCTCTTCAGCGGCCACGACGGCGATGAGGATGGCAAGGCCGGTGGCGAGGCCGCGGGCGAAGATCTGGCTCAGCGCGAGCAAGCCGAGACTGGGGACGATCGCTCCGAGTGCCGTTGCCACGCAAGAGGTGGTCACTGCCGCACGGATCGCGGCCCGCCGGCCAAAGCGGTCCGCGGCGATCGTCAAACCCAGCGAGAGCACGATCGCGACCCGCACGATCGTGAAGACGTCGGCGCGAGCTGACTCGTCCGCCCCGGGATCGATGCAGCTGCGCAGGCCGTCGACCACCTCGAATTCGCCACAGAACTCGTCTGCAGCGAATGTGAGCGTCTGACCGATGACCGTGCCGAGAAACCCGTTGATGAGCGCGAGCGAGCCGAGAAGCCCGATCACATGCCCAGCGCGTTGATCCAGCCGGCCGCCCGGCGCCCACCACGGCGCCGCCTTCGTCATGCCCTTGCGGATGTGCAGGAAGAGGGGAACCCACACGAAAACCCAGAAGATCGGTACGTCGAGGCGCCAGTCGACGGTCTCGACGACCGTGTGTGACCCGTCGTCGTGGGAGGTGACGTCGAGCGTGCGGGTCCAGTGGTGAAGCGCGCCCTCCTCGAGCTCGAATCGATCCGTTTCTGCACGGCGCTCGAGGACGACCCCGTCGCGGGGAGTGCGCAATGCCGCGAGTTCGCGATCATCGACCGTGAGTGTGCGGCGCTGGGTGGTCACTCCGGTAATACTGGCAGCGATGACCTCGCACTCCACCACCGAATTCGTCGTTACACCGGGCGGCCGTCTCGAAGGCGAGGTCACGGTCAGCGGGGCCAAGAACTCGGTGCTCAAGCTGATGGCGGCCACCACGATGGCCTCCGGCACCCACACGCTCTACAACGTCCCCGACATCTTCGACGTCGGCGTGATGTGCCGGCTGTTGGAATCGATGGGCGCAACGACCAGCCGCCGGCCGGGCGTGGTCGAGATCACGGTCGGCGACCTGACCCCCGTCGCGCCGTTCGAACTCGTCGAACAGATGCGGGCATCGACTGCTGTTCTGGGCCCGCTGCTCGCCCGCTTCGGTCATGCCGAGCTCGGAATCCCGGGCGGTGACGACTTCGGTCACCGCCCGATCGACATGCACCTCTCCGGCCTCGAGACCCTCGGCGCCACCTTCACGTCATCGGCCGACGGTGTGGTCGGCGAGGCTCCCGACCTCGTCGGCGGCGACGTCCTGCTGGCATTTCCGAGCGTCGGCGCCACCGAGAACATCATGATGGCGGCCGTCATGGCCAAGGGCACGACTCGAATCGAGAACGCGGCCCGTGAGCCCGAGATCGCCGACCTCGCGTCCATGCTCAACAAGATGGGGGCCCGCATCACCGGGTCCGGCTCGTCGACCATCACGATCGAGGGTGTGACGGAGCTCGAGGCGGTGACGCACCGCGTCATCCCGGATCGAATCCAGGCGGCCACCTTCCTTGCCGCTGTCGGTGTGGCCGGCGGAGAGGTTCTGCTTCGTGAAGCCCGCTACGACCACATGGACATGGTCTGCCAGAAGGTGGGGGAAATGGGGCTGAGGACCTCGCCCGATCGCAACGGCATCTGGGCGATGGGCCCGGGCCGCCTCAACTCGGTCGATCTGCAGACACTCCCGTATCCCGGAGTGGCCACGGACTACAAGCCGTTCCTCGTGGCGCTACTCGCCGTTGCCGACGGTACGGCCATCGTGACCGAGAATCTGTTCGCCGGACGCTTTCGGTATGTCGATGAGTTGGTGACGATGGGAGCCAACATCCGAACGGACGGCAACCACGCAATCGTTCGAGGCGTCGAGCGGCTGCAGGGAGCGCGGGTCAAGAGCCACGACATTCGCGCAGGCGCTGCGTTGGTGGTCGCCGCGTTGGGCGCCGAGGGACAGACGGTCGTCGTCGACGAGGGACACGTGAGCCGGGGGTATCCCGACCTTGCGGGTGATCTGCGGGCGCTCGGCGCCTCGGTGGAAACCCGACCGTCGAGCTGACGGTTCGACTCAGGCTTTGGGGGAGCGGGCCGGGCCGGCCTCACCCTGTTCGGCGATTCGATCTGCTCGTCGATTCGCGATCTTGAGGAGGCCGCCCAACACGAGGATGGGGCCGACAACGAGAAGGATCTCGTCCCAACCACCCTGATGCGCAAGCAGCGATCCCATATCGACCAGCCTACGGCTTGGCCGGGCTCTCGATTGGTCGCCGGACGCGAAACTGCTCGCCCGTTGGGCGAGCAGTTCGTCGGGGTTCCGCTACCGATGTTGTCAGGTTGCGATCATTGCCATGATCGGCTCGCTCAAGGAGAGCGCCAGGAGAAACGCAAGTGCCATCGCCGTGAGAAGCAGGGCGATCAGACCCAGCAGGCGGCGGCTCGACGGAGCTGTACTCGTTCGGGGGGTGGTGGTTTGGGGGGTGGTTCCGGTCACGCTGGGATGACGGGTGCGACCGGCCAAAGGTCGCGGAAATCCGGCCGCTCGGGAGATTTCACCCAGCGCCGTGGGCCATGCGAATCAGAGCGTGACGGCGGTTCCGTCGTCGTAGTAGAGCTGGCCCACGTTGACGACCTCGGTCACACCCGGCACGCGGTCCATCATGATGCGCTCGACGCCGGCCTTGAGTGTTGCCGACGACGCCGGACAGCTCACGCAAGCACCCTGGAGTTCGACTTCGACGATTCCGGTCTCGGTATTCACCGAAATGAGTTCGATGTCGCCCTTGTCCGCCTGCACAGCGGGGCGCACGGCGGCGATGACCTTGGCCACCTCCGCTTCCATCGCTGCGGCGTCCATGACGTCACCGCTCGGGGGAGCGGCGGTCTCGGCAGCGGCGGCGACGGGCGATTCCTTCATCATGGTGAGTGTACGAACACCAACGGCCCTTCGGAGATTCCTGCGGGCGTTTCCCGGTCCATATGCTCTGAAGATGGACCATCTCGTGATCATGGGGCCGATGGGGGTCGGCAAGTCGACGACCGGTCGCGCCGTGGCCGAGCATCTGGGGTGGCCATACTCGGACTCGGATGTGGAGATCGAACACCGAACGGGGTTGACGGGACGCGAGATGGTCGAACGAGATGGTCTGGTCGCGTTGCACCGTCTCGAGGCTGATGTCCTCGTCGAAGCGTTGGAGCGCCCGGGCCCAACGGTGATCACTGCTGCTGCGTCGACCATCGAGGACGCCGACGTCCGTGTGGCGCTCGGGCACCGCGCTCGGGTGGTGTTCCTCGATGCACCGACGGATGAGGTGATCATGCGTCAATCGGCCGAGTCACATCGCCGGGCGATGTCCGCCGCCGAGCATGAGTCGCTCATGGCGCGACGCGATGCGCTGTTTCGACAGGCGGAGGACCTTCGCCTGTCCGCGCTGCGATCCACCGCCGAGCTCACCGTCGACGTCGTCGCGTTCCTCGGTGAGGACGAGGACAACGGAGGAACGCACCGATGATTCGATTCTCTGCGAACCTCGGGTTCCTCTGGACGGACCTGCGGCTGCCCGACGCCATTCGGGCGGCCGGCGAGGCGGGCTTCGATGCCGTCGAATGCCACATGCCGTACGAGACGGATTCATCGGAGATCGTGGACGCCCTCGCCGAGACGGGCCTCGCAATGATCAGTCTCAACACCCGGCTCGGCGGAAGGCCGAACGACTTTGGTGTTGCCGCGATCCCCGGGCGGGAGGACGAGGCCCTGAGCCTGATCGAAGAAGCCGTCGCGTACGCGGCATCGATCGGCTGTGGATTCGTCCACGTGCTCGCCGGTCGGACCGACGGATCCGCCGAGGCCCAGCGTGTCTACCAATCGAACCTCGCCCATGCGGCGGCGTGCGCCGCCGATGTCGGCCAACGCGTCCTCATCGAACCGCTCAACTCGACCGTCGTCGACTATCACCTGACGGGCGTGGTGCATGCGGTCGACACGGTAGAAGCCGTCGGCAGCGACAATCTGAGAATCATGATCGACTGCTTCCACAGCCGAATGATGGACGGTTCGCTCGACGACGTCTTCGATCGGGCCTGGCCATATCTCGGTCACATCCAGATCTCGGCGCATCCAGACAGGGGCGAGCCCGTCGGCGGAGACGTCGACTACCACGAGCTGCTTCCCGCACTCGCTGCGAGAGGCTGGGATGAGCCATTCGGTGCGGAGTACACGCCACGGCGTGGCGTCGCAGAAGGGCTCGGCTGGTTGACGCATTGGCACGAACAACGGAGGAACGACTCATGAGCGGTATCGCAATCGTCACCGGAGGTGGGCGCGGAATCGGCCGGGCATCGGCGATCGCCTTGGCAGCTGCGGGCTGGTCAGTCGTCGTCGCCGGTCGGACTCGCTCATCGCTGGAGTCGACAGTGGAAGAACTGGACGGTGACGGCTTTGCAGCTGTGGCAGACGTGAGCGACCCGGCTGCCGTCGACGGACTCTTCGCCACGACCGTGGAGCGCTTCGGTCGGGTCGACCTGCTCTTCAACAACGCAGGCATCGCCGCACCGGGGGTGCCGGTCGATGAGCTGGAGGTGGAGGCCTGGGAGCGCCTGATCGCCGTGAACCTCACCGGATCCTTCCTCTGCGCACGAGCAGCCTTTCGGCAGATGAAGGCACAGGATCCTGCCGGCGGCCGCATCATCAACAACGGGTCCATCTCCGCCACGACGCCCCGGCCGTTCTCCGCTCCGTACACGGCGAGCAAGCATGCGATCACCGGGCTGACCAAGAGCCTGAATCTCGACGGGCGGGAACATCGCATCGCCGTCGGCCAGATCGACATCGGCAATGCGGCCTCCGACATGGTCGATCAGATGGTTGCCGGCATCGTGCAGGCAAACGGAACGACGCTTGCCGAGCCCACGATGGCCGTCGAGCACGCGGCCGACGCCGTCGTCCACATGGCGAGCCTGCCGCTCGAGGTGAACATTCTCACCATGACGGTGATGGCGAACGGGATGCCGTTCGTCGGTCGGGGATAGGTCGGACGATGCTGGACCTGTCGGGGGATGCGGGTCCACACTGGTCTCCATGACCGAACAGGCAGACCACGATCTCATCGTCATCGGTGGAGGTGCCGGCGGTCTGTCGGTCGCCATCTCCTCGCTCCGTTCCGGACTCGAACGTGTTCGAGTCATCGAATCCGGCGCAGCGGTGGGCTTCCCGGACCTGGTCCCCGAGAACCGGATCGACGTCTCCTACGACGAAGAGATCTCCTCGATCACGATGGAGGGCGAGCTCGTTCGCGTCGTGACCAACCTGCACACGTATCTGTCTCGTGGCTGCCTGATCGCCGTCCGCTGCGAAGATCCGTCTTGGTCGATCCCGGTGAAGGGAGCGACCGTGGGGGAGCGGGTCAGCATCGACACCCTCCCGGATGGGCTTCAGGACCGCGACGTGCTTGTCGTCGGTATGACCAACAACGCGGTGGAGGTCGCTGCCGCCGCAGCGGCTGCGGGCGCCGGCGTGGTTCTCGCCGCAGGTGGGATGGACCCCGCCCAGCTCGCTCCGGCCGCCGACAACATGCTCCGCCGCCTCGAGCGTGAGCGTCGCATCACGGTGTTGTACCGCGCCGTGCCGGACGAGATCGGTGCCCGCGACGGGTTCCCGGTCGCCTACTTCAACGACCGCCGCACCCCCGATCTCGAGTTCGATCACGTGGTGTTCGCGTCGCAACGACGAGAGCTCGGTCCGGACTCCTTCGGCGTGTCTGCCGACGCGCTGGCCTCGGGAAAGGTCTGGTTCCAGGGAACGCCGAGCGACGACGTGCCGAACGCAGCCAGCTCGTGGGAGGTCGGCACGCTGCTTGCCGAGGCATGTTTCCCCGAGCTCGATGCACCGATGGCGCCGACCGCGCTGGCGCGACGAGTTCGCAACGAGTCGGCAGTGGCGGAACTTCGGCTCGAGCACTACAACGCCACCATCACGAAGTTCGAACCGACCCACTCCGACCTGTGGGTGCTTCGGGTGAAGCCCGATCACGGAGACACCTCGCACCTTCCGGGCCAGTACGCCTCACTCGGACTGGGCTATTGGGAAGACCGGATCGATGACGCGCACGACTCGGGCATGGATGACAAGTGGTTCAAGCTCATCCGCCGTTCCTACTCGATCAGCCATCCGATCTTCGACGACACGGGCTACCTGGCCGCTCCGGACACCGAAGAGCTCGAGTTCTACATCGTGCTCGTGCCGCCGACCGACGGACACGTGCCGGCGCTCACCCCCCGTCTTGCCCTGAAGCGTCCGGGCGACCGCATCTACCTCGGCCCGAAGGTGGCCGGCCGCTACACGCTTGCGTCGGTGTCGGACCCCGAGTCCGCCGTGATCTTCTTTGCGACCGGTACCGGGGAAGCCCCACACAATTCGATGGTCACCGAACTCCTGCGCAAGGGCCACACGGGCCCGATCATCTCCACCGTCACCGTTCGCAACAACGCCGACCTGGGCTATCTCGAGGAACATCGGACACTGGCGAAGCGGTTCGCCAACTATCACTACCTGCCGATGCCGACCCGCGAACCCGACGTCGCCAAGCGCTACCTCCAGGACCTGATTCGCGACGGTGACCTCGAACGGGTCCTCGGCGGAGAGATGAATCCGGCCGAAATCCACGCCTTCCTCTGCGGCAATCCGGCAATGATCGGCCTGCCGGAAGACGAGGACGGAACGATGCGCTTCCCCGACCCCGCCGGCGTGATCGAACTCCTCGTCGACCGGGGCTTCACACTCGACAAACGCGGCGCCCCCGGAAACATCCACTACGAGGAATACTGGTAACGGGGAACCCTTCGGTTCCTACAGCTTCATCCCTGCGGGCTGAAGCTGCCCGACGTTCGTCGCCTAGGGGCTCCTCACTTCATGCCTTTCGGCCCTGCGGGCCGAAACGCAGACTTCTTCGGGGCTGAAGCTGCCCGGCGTTCGTCGCTCGGTTAGTTGCTGAGGTTCAGGGCGTTGTTGAT
>CALBVR010000207.1 GCA_937969565.1 uncultured Acidimicrobiales bacterium
CTTCTTCGTCGCGCTCCTCCTGGTGATCGGGCTGTTCTCGTTCGGTTGGGTCGACATCAACTGGCCATGGGAAGACATCGACATCGTGCAGGAGGAGACCGAGCTCGCCATCGACACGGTCGAACAGGGCCCCGCCGAAATCATCAAGATCACACCGATCGCCCTCGACTGCCGGGCTCGGATCACCGCACGGGTCCCCGTCGTCGGAACCCAGCGGACCGAGGTCGCCGGCGCAACGGTGAGTACCGACACCGTACGAATGCAGGCCATCGGAGACGTCGACACCTGCGTGGCCGCCGACGGCGTCGAAATCGTCGAACGCACCGACGGGACGATCGGGGTCATCATCGACGCCTCCGCGATCGAGTTCGTCCGCCCCCGCGTCGACGCAGTCGCAACCATGGACTCGGTCACCACGGACCGGGGTTTCGTCAATCAGATCGTCGAAGCGCTCCCGTTCACCAACGAGGACGACGAACTCACACCGGCAGCGTTCGCCTTCGCCCAGACCGTCATCGGCGGTAGCGACTGCATGCAGGCCGCCTATGACGAGACGGCGGCCTCACTCATCGCCGCCTACGAAGAACAGCTGGTCGAACAGGGCGGCAACGCCGCGGACGTCGACGTGATCATCTCGGGCATTCCGGACTTCACCCAGAACGATCCCGACCCCACGGCGTTCGGCGACTTCGAGTTCGTCGAAGAGACCGGAACCACGTGCGTGGTGGCCCGTCCCTGACACCGAGGTCGCCGACCAGGTCCGTTCGCCCGATACTCTTCGAACGTGATCCGCATCTTTGACACGGCCCAGTCGATGGTCGTCCCCTTCGAGCCCGGTCCAACCGTTCGCCTCTACGTGTGCGGCATCACGCCGTACGACTCGACCCATCTCGGGCACGCGAACACCTACCTCACCTACGACCTTCTCATCCGACGACTCGAAGATCTCGGCCACACGGTCGAACTCGTGCGCAACGTCACCGACGTCGACGACTCGATCCTTCCGAAGGCGCGTGAGCTCGGAATCGACTTCCTGGAGCTGGCAGCGAGGGAGATGGAACGCTTCCATGGCGACATGGTGGCGCTGAACACCCGTCCACCCGTCGCCGAGCCACGGGCGACCGAGTCGATCGAGCCGATGATCGATCTCATCTCCCGGCTGGAGGCAGGCGGCCACACCTACACGGTCGAGGGCACGACCTGGTTCGACGTGAGCACGGCACCCGAGTTCGGGCAGCTGTCCGGCTACGACCAGGACACGATGGTTCGCTTCGCGGGCGAACGCGGCGGCACCCCGGACGACCCCCGTCAACGCAATCCGCTCGACTTCGTCCTGTGGATGCCATCGGCGGACGACGAGCCGTCGTGGGACTCGCCCTTCGGACCGGGCCGACCGGGCTGGCACATCGAGTGCAGCGCCATGAGCTGGGCCCATTTCGGGCAGACCTTGGATCTGCACGGCGGCGGCACCGACCTCATCTTCCCGCACCACGAGTGCGAGCGGGCACAAGCGGAGCACGGCTACGGCGAACCGTTCGCCCGTCACTGGATGCACGCCGGCATGGTCGCGTACCAGGGCACGAAGATGTCCAAGTCGCTCGGCAACCTCGTCTTCGTCAGCGAGCTCGTCAAGACCCACGCCCCCCAGGCCGTCCGCCTGGCCTTGATGGGCCACCACTACCGCGACAACTGGGAATGGTTCGACGGCGACATCGACGAAGCGCAGACACTCTTCGACCGGATGATCGAAGCGACCGGCAAGGCAGCCGGCCCAGATCCCGACGCGCTCCTGGCAAATGTTCGCGCCGCGCTCGATGACGATCTCGACGCACCGAGCGCACGCGCTGCGTTGGCGTCGTTCACCGATTCGATGGTGGCGGGCCGCGGCGACCACGCGGGCGCTGCAGACGGTCTACGCACGGCGTCGGCACTGGTCGGAATCGTTCTACCCTGAACGGGTGCTTCGAATCCATGACACCCTGACCGGCGAGCTCGTCGACTTCATCCCACGAATCGAGGGCGAGGTGTCCCTCTACGCGTGTGGCCCCACGGTGTACGACCACCCACACCTCGGCCACGCCCGGCAGGCACTCACCTACGACGTGGCCCGCCGCTATCTCGAATGGCGCGGGTACACCGTCCATCACGTCGCCAACGTGACCGACATCGACGACAACATCATCAGCCGTGCGACCCGGGAGGGCTCCACCGAAACCGAGGTGGCCCAGTTCTGGGAGGCCGAGTACATCGCCGTCATGGATGAGCTCGACATCCTCCACCCACACGACCGGCCCCACGCCACCGAGTGGGTCGCCGAAATGGTGGACTTCATCCAGGTGCTCGTCGACAACGGCTCCGCCTACGCCACTCCATCCGGGGTGTACCTGCGGGTGCGATCCGTCGAGGACTACGGCGCACTCGTCCACCGCACGCACGACGAGCTGGCCGAAGGCGCCGGCGCTCGGGTCGAAGTCGACCCGGACAAGGAAGACCCGCTCGACTTTGCGCTCTGGAAGGCCGCGAAGGCCGGCGAGCCGACCTGGGACTCGCCATGGGGCCCTGGACGCCCGGGCTGGCACATCGAGTGCGTTGCGATGAGCCTCGGCATCCTCGGCGATGGCTTCGACCTGCACGGCGGTGGCAGCGACCTCGTCTTCCCGCATCACACGAACGAGCGGGCCGAGGCTGTCGCGGCTGGCCGCGAGTTCTCGCGGTACTGGATGCACAACGCGATGCTGAACATCGATGGCGAGAAGATGTCGAAGTCGCTCAACAACTTTCAGACGATTCGCGACGTCCTTGCTCAGGATCCGTTGAACGGGCGTGCACTCCGCCTGTTGTTGTTGCAGACGCACTATCGCAAGACGCTCGAGCTGAACGACGACACGCTGGCACAGGCCCGTGAGGCCACCCGTCGAATCGATGCCATGGTGCGCAAGGCCACCAACGCCGGCATCGCCCTCGATGGCGCAGCGCGCGACGAGGCAGCCCGCGATGCGTTCCGGGAGGAGATGGACCGGGACTTCGGTACGCCGGAAGCAATGGCTGTGGTGTTCGAACTGGTTCGCAAGGCGAACTCGGCGCTCGACAGCAGCGACGAGGCCGCTCCCGGTCTCGTGGCGACCGCTGTGGAACTTGCCACGGCGCTTGGGGTCCCACCGGAGGTGCCGGGAGCGGGCGGCGAACAGGACGGCGATGCGGAGATCGATGCAATGGTCGAGGCCCGCACCGCCGCCAAGGCTGCGAAGGACTGGGCCGAGGCGGACCGGATCCGTGACGAACTCGCCGCCCAGGGAATCACGATCGAGGACACCCCCACCGGTCCCATCTGGTACCGCTGATCCCCCTGGTGCCTGGCACCTTACGAACCCCAACGTGCCTGGCACCTTTTGGGGCAAAAGGTGCCAGGCCTCTTTGACGGTGGGTGGCTAGTTGCGTTCGGTGATGCCGTAGACGCCGCCGAGGCGGGTGCCGACGACGATTCGCCCGTTCCACACGGCTGGCGTCGACTCGATGCACCCCTCGTCCAACGGGAGCGCCCACAACTCCTCGGGCACCACCCGAACATCGCCGACATCGAACGCACGTAGGACACCCGAACAGTTGCCCATCAGCAGAACATCGTCCACGACGACCGGCGACTGCCACAGATGGAATCCCAACCCGAGATCCCACAGTGGTTCGCCCGTGAACCGGTCGACCGCCCGGAGCCGGCCGCCCTCACTGCCGAAGATGACGGCATCCTGGTGGAGGGCCGGAGTGCCCCAAATGCCGGTGTTGATCGCCTGCCGCTCCTCGACCGCCCAGACCAGCGCGTCATCGCCGTCCCTGGTCGGGTCGAGCTTCAGCAGCTGACCGAGCTCCCGCGAACGAGCGGTGTTTCGCTCGAACTCGACGGCGACATAGAGCATTCCCTCCTCATCGATCACGAGCGTCGCATCGACATCGTCGCCGGCCCAGTAACGGAACACCCGCTCCGGTTCGATTCCGGCCTCGAGCCCGCCGATGTCCCAGCCCTGCACGAGGCCACCCGAGTTCGCGAAGTACAGCGTGTCGCCGCTGATCGCCACCGAATTCTCGATTGAAACGTTGTCACCCACGGCTCGAAGCAGCTCATCGTCCCAACCGGCTGCATCAAAGACCAGCACCGGGTCGACCTGCACGATGCCATCCGCATCGAAGCTCCGGTTCAGCCGGAAGATGTGGATGCGACTGTTCTCACCCCCGATGAAGAGGTGATCTCGCAGGACGAGACCAGAGCCATCCCAGTCGTTGTTCCAGAGCGTCGGCCCGAAGTCATCGGCTTCGACCCGCCACAGCTCGCGTGGCGTCTCGCCGTCGAACGCGATCGCGCGATAGAAGTTGTCCCGCGATCCCGTGTACACGATCGGGAAGCCATCCGGATCGACGGTCACCGAACCCTTGATGATGTCGTCGGTCTGGAACTTGGGCAGGAGCGGTTCGCCGGTCTCCGCATCGAGGAAGTGCACGGCACCGTCGAGCGCGCCGAACACGGCCCAGAGCCGACCGTCTCGTTCGAACAGTGCCGGCTGGCCGGTCCAGCCAGTGCCACACCACGTTCGGGTCTCGGCGCCGACGGTGGACTGCCGACAAAGACCGCCGCTCTCCGGATAGCGCCAATCGGCAACCGGATCGCTTGGTATGGGTCCGGTGCCATGGAAGGTTCGGGTGGGCGAGCCGCGAAAGGTCAACAAGCCGGGTACGGCGTTCGGAGGCGACATGCCGACCATGCGCGGGTCCACCCAGACGCTCGGGTCGAACTCGATCGCCGGCACGGTGGTGGAGGTGACCGCCTCCTCCACGATCGGTTCCTGCTCGGCCACGGGTTCTGGTTCGACGATCGACAGAAATTCGAGCGTGCTCGTGGTGAGGTCCTCGGCCAGCGGAATGGCCGAGAAGGTCGTGGCGATGATGAGGCCGGCCATGATCGCCAGCCCAAGCCGAATCCGGTCGATGGTTCGTTGCCGTCGACGCCGCCGACGAGGCTCCACCGTCGTGGTGATGAGCTCCTCGGGGTACGACGACGCCGATCCGTCCGACGACTTCTGCTCCGCGGTCACGGCCATCGAATGCGCCCCGGCCCGACGTCAGTTGACGGGCTGAGGACCGTTGAACGCTCGGGCCAGAAGGCCACCGGCGACCGGCACCTGCTCGGTGGACGGCGCCACCGAGGAAAACCAGGGACGCCGAGACGCTGCATCGGATTCCGGTGACTCGGGCGCCGGGCGTGCGGCTGGAGCCAGGACGGGATCCGGTCGTTCGAACGACCAACCGGCCGGCAACGAGAACCGCTCGAGGTGCGACGCACAGAGGGCGATCGAGCCCTCGACCGGAGCATCGTGGACCTGCACGGTGCAACCGGCGCGCGCCATCAGGAACCACGCCTTTGCATGGTCTGCACACCCGGGCTTCGCGCAACGAACCGCCACGCCCCCACCGTACCAAGCACCGCCGGCAAAGTACATCTGTGTGATTTCGTTGAGTTGCTACGATCACGCGATGGCTGCCGCACCGCCCCGCCGTCGCTCACTCGAGCCCGAAGAAGTGCGTCTCTACGACCACGTCGCCGACGGGCTTCTCGACAAGGTGACCCTCGTCCGGACAAACCTGTTGCCACCGGCTGCCGACGGGCTGACGCTCGGTCGGTACGTTCTCCTTCGCGGCGACCGGATCGAGCGTCGTGCGTCAACGCTGATGGCCCACGAACTGGTGCATGTCCGTCAGTTCTCGGAACTCGGCCCCAGACGGTTCATCACACGCTACGTGAGCGAATACGGACGCAATCTCTGGAAGATGCGGAACCATCGCGCCGCCTACCTCGCGATCTCGCTCGAGGAAGAGGCCCGACGCGAGGCCGACGGGTGGCGAGAACGCCGCGCGGAACCCGGCGTGCACAAGGCGGAGAAGGACGCCGAATAACCTCAGCTTCTGCGGTGAAAAGCCGATTGAGGGTGACGGACGTCCAACGTCGGAAGGCCCCATTTTTCACGTGGATTGCTATCTCTGCGGTGCACACAACTCATCTGAAGCAGATTTCTGCGAGCGCTGCAATGGACAGCTGCTCAAAATCGGCCTCGATCCCGCTCCTGAAGCCGAAGAGTTCGTCGCGCCCGCACCGGAGATTCCCGAGGAGCCGGCACCACCGTCCGACAACCGCGTCGAGTCGCTCAAGTCCGTCGAGCATCGGCGGCTGAGTGCCGCATTGGGCCTGGGCAAACCGGACACCCCGCCGCCCACACCGCAGCGACCGCGGCCGATCGACGAGCGTCCCGAACCTTCGCCAAGCGTGAGCGCGGTTCCGACCGCGACGGCCGCGAGCGGTATTCCGATGATCGGGACCCGGACCGCCTCGATCGATTCGTCTCCGGTGCGGGAGTCGAACGATCCGGGTCGCAAGACGGCGATCGCTCTCGTGATTCTCGCCGCCGTCGTCGGCTGGCTCGGCTATCGGACGCTCACGAGTGAGCCCGTCGAGGTGGCCGCACCAGCCGAACTGGCATTCGCCAGCACCACGACCCGCCCGTCGACCACGACGACGGAACCGCCTGCACGTGTCTGGACCGAGAACGAGATCCTGGGCAAGTTCAGCTCCGTCTTCGTGACGGTCGAGCTCTACGAATGCCCGCCCGAAATCGTGACCGGCAAGGAGTCGGCGATCGATGACTGGCGCACACCCGGTGTCCTCATCGACGAACACAACGTCGTGTTCGACGGTGGCGAACTCCGGGGCGCGGCCATCGCACTCGTCAAGAGTCGCATCGGCTCCGAGACCATCGGACGGCTGACCTCCCACGGGTCGGGCCTCGGCGTCGTGACGAGCGCAGCCGCCAGCAATCGCAACATGAAGATCGTCGAGGAGCCGCAGGGCGAGCCGATGTTCTGGGTGACGCTCGATTCAGAGACGAACGGCATCGTCGTCTCGACGGACCCGCTTCGCTCGACCGGCCAAGCCGTGATCCATGTCAGCAGTCAGGGCGACCCGCTCCAGGTGGAGATCGGACCGCGGACGGCTCCGCTGACCGCGTTGCAACAGATCGCCACTCGCGAGACGACCGTGGTCGACTCGTTGTCGCTTGGATCGGCCGTCTGCGCCGATGCACCGTCGTACGTCGACAGCGTCGTGGCCGAAACCCTTGTCGAAGAAGATGACTGACCTCATGGATAGGACCTGATCATGGATCGTTTGACCGCCCTCACCAGCGTGCTCACCAGCGCCGCATTCGAAGCCGACGCTGCCGGCACGATCATCACGTCCAACCCGCCGTTCGTGCAGTTGCTTCGCCGGGTGCCCGGCGATGACTGGCGCGATTCGGTCGATCCGCAGGATCGGGCGCTCGTGGATGCATGGTGGAACTCGCTCTTCACGAACCCGGGCGACACCCATCAGCCCATCACGGTTCGACTCACCGGCAGCGAGCTGCGCTTCCAACTCCGCGGTCAGACGGCCACCGACGCCGCCGGGCAGGCGCTCACCGCCGTCGGCATCATCGTGAGCGACGACGAGACGGTCACGCAGCAGCGCCACGAGGTCGATCACATCACCGGACTGCCGGAACGATCGGCGGCCATCGACCGCATCGAGGTACTGGTCGGAGACCAGCGGCCGCTCGCCGTGGCCGTCGTCCTGCTCAGCCCCGAAGACGCACGCGACGAGATGCTCCGCAAGGAAGCGGCTCGTCAGCTGTTGACCACGCTTCGACCGACCGATCTCGTGGCGAGCTCGCCCGACGGCAGCTTTGTGCTGTGCGCAGAGAACGTGTCGACGACGAAGGCAGCCACACAGATGGCGGAGCGTATGTCGGCGTCGTTGCGCGAAAGCGGCCTGAATGCACGAATCGGCCTCGCCCTTCCGGTCGAGGAACTCGCTGCGGCCACGATCGTCCGCGAAGCCGAAGCCGGCGCCTGGGCCGCAACGCCCGGCGAGGTCAGCTTCGCAGCCTGAGGCTCAGAACTTCCCTCAGGCCTCCCCCCGCTCTGGTCGCCTCCGGCGACGAGGC
>CALBVR010000208.1 GCA_937969565.1 uncultured Acidimicrobiales bacterium
GGCCGGCCGCCCGCCGATGCGCCGACAGCCCCTCCCGGGAGAACCGGCCGAGCACGTCGACGGGATCGAGTGCGGCGAAGTCTCCCAGCGTTCGCAATCCGAGTTGCCAGAGCACCGAGGTGAGTTCGGGGCGGTCCAACAACGTGATGGGCAGCGGGGCCAGAAACTCGGGGCTCTCACCTGCGGGGACGATGGTGGGGTTCGCCGAACGGGATCGAGCGGCGATACGAGCAGCGAACACGCCATCTGCGACACCGACGGCGGTGACGGTTCGGCCGTCGAGCACCCCATCGACCGCGTCGATGATCTGTCCCGACAGCGCCTGATCTCCACCGAAGTAGCGGGACGGCCCGCGGATGTCGAACAGGCAGGTGCCCGGCTGGGTCAGCTCGATACGTGGCGTGAAGGCTTCGACGGCGAGCAGCACCTCTTCGAACGAGCGAGTTTCCGCTGCGAGGTCCCGTTCGGAGATGGCGAGCTCCGGGCAACGCTGCTGTGCTTCGCGGCGGCGCAGGCCGCGTACGACGCCGACCGACCTCGCCGCTTCGGAGGAGGCGACAACCCGGTTCGCATGCAACACCGCGCCCGGTTCGTCGGCCGGGATGCCAGCGGCCACCACCGGCCAGTCCCGACACCACACGACCGCCACCCGGGTGCCGGGGCGATCGGCGTGGGTCATCGAGCCGAGCGGATCGATCGTACGTCGGCGAGTTCGGCCGGTGGCCCGAGGTAGTCGAGCGTGCCGAGTTCCCCTGGAAGGGCAAACCGGCCGGTTCTCGGTCGGCCGCCCACACGACGACCCGTGGCGGTGACGTCGAGTTCACGACCGAGGAGGCAGCCATGCCCCTCCCCCAGTCCAGACCAGGCCACGGGTTGCACATCGAACGCAAGGTCGTATTGCAGTTGAGAATCCCGACCCTTCGGAACCGGAGCTCCGAGCTCGACGAGAACCGACCCGCGCTCCCGGGCCCGAGAGGCCATCCGACGATGTTCGCTCGGGGTCACTCGATGGCGAGGGGCCCCGAACACCACCACGTCGACGGCTCCGATGAGTGCACCGATCGTGGCCGCCCACGATTCGGCGGGGCTGGAGACCACCAGAACCCGTTCGACCGCAACGCCGACCTCTTGCGCCGCAGCGAGGCTGATCCCGGGGACGTTGACGGCTGCGATCCAGCCGCCGGCGGTCGTGACTCCACCGAGGAGGCCCCAGGCGAGCGCTCGTGCGCTGGAGTCTCCGCTGACCTGCAGCGTCCAGCCCCGTTGGAGCCCACCACCGGGGAGCAGGGGCTCGAACACTTCGGGCACCGGCAGGATCTGCTCGGCCGCGAGAACGACCGGTGCGATCCGACTCAGCTGTGCTCGCAGCTCCGCACTCACGGCCATTCGACCAGTATCGAACAGTTGTTCGATACTGGTCAAGTTTGCCTCCAGATTCCTTCGTCGGGATGCACGTTGACATCCTTTGAAGTATTTCAGTATGTTTCAGTATATGACCGCTGTTTCTTCACGCATCGACCCCGCAGAGCTGGCTGCCGAGGTCGATGAGCTCGCCGCCGAGCGTTGGCGCCACACCACCGGGGCGGCCGACCATCGGGCCCTGGCCACACGCCTACGCCAGGTTGCGACCTCCATCGACGACACCGCCGAACCTCTCGCCGTCCTCCTCGACCCCGTCATCGATCTCCACACCGCCGCCACCTGGGAAGGCGTGGCCGCCACGGCCGCCCGCGAACGCCTCGACCGACACGAAGAACGGTGTTGGAATGCTCTACGATCCGCCCGTGGGTTGGCTGCGGAGCTCCGGGCGGAGGCCGAGATGGAAGACGCACGCGCCCGAACGGACGAAGCGCTCGCCGGAGACCTGCTCCGCCGCATCGCCGGACTCGAACTCGAACTGGGCCGTTTCGACCACATATGACGAACGGCCCATCGGCTCATCGCCGATTGTGCCGAAGAACCAATGGATGGAAGCCGGTCGGTCACACCCCCGGGCCCTCGTGGCCTGCGTCTCCACGCTGCTCGCGTTCGCCCTCGTGGCCCCCGGAGCGGCCGCGCAGGACGACCCGCTCCATGGCGCCGACATCCCCCTCTCCGAAGAGGCCGTCGATGCTTCCGAGTGGATCGACCCGGCCGAAACCCTCGGCTTCTCCGATGACGACCTCGCTCCCGCTCCCGAGATCGATCTCGCCGAGCTGAACGCCTCCCCCATCCTTGCCACCGGGGTCGAACTCGTGCCGGTGGAAGATGACACGCTCGGCATCCACATCGACCAGCACCTTCGATCACTGCAAGTTGCAGCAACGCTCGAACACCACATCGACGACACCAGCTCCGAAATCGCCTCCCTGCGCCCACGAGTCGAGGAACTCAACGCCGAGATCATCGAGGAACAGGAACACGAGACACGGCTCACCTTCGAGATCGAACGCATCAACGCCGCCATCGCTGAGTTCGCCGTACGGGCCTTCATTGGCGAGGAAGACCTGGAGATCGCGTTCTCCGAAGCCGTCAGCGACATCGGCGAAACCAAAGTGCTCGCCGATGGCGTTCGAGAAGGACAGTTCGACGACATCGAGGCGAAGGAAGCCGAGCGCGAACGCCGCCGCCTCAACCGGCTCGACCTCGAAGCGGAACGCGAACGTGTGCGATCCCGAATCGATGACCTGCAGGCCCACCGTCTCGAGCAGCTCGCGGATCTCCGTTGGGTCGAGGACCTCGCCGAGTCCGAGGCAACGGCCCACGAGCGCCACCTGCACCGTCGCCTCACGCACATCGTCGACGGCGCCGACTTCCAGCTCGTCGCGCTGAACGCCTACGTCATCGCCGCCCGGACCCTGGCCGAGGAGTCGCCGGAGTGCGCCATCGAATGGTGGATGCTCGCTGGCATCGGCAGCATCGAGAGCTTCCACGGTCGGTTTGGCGGTGGCGAACTCGACCACAACGGCGTCACGACCGAACCGATCTACGGCCCGGCACTGGACGGACGAATCCTCGAGGGCGCAGAGCTCCTCGCCCCCGGCGCCGACATTCCGGAGGCCACCGGCCGCACCGAGGACCTCCCTGTCGCCAGCACTGCCGATGCCGTCGATCCGGCCGCACCCGCAGCGCCCGCGGCCTCGACTGCGGGCGGATCCGACGCTTCCACCGAGGAGGGCGCCGACGATGCCGCCCCGGTGATCCGCCGCCTCGCCCTCATCGAGGACACCGACGGCGGCGTGCTGGACGCAGACACGACCTACGACCGTGCCGTCGGCCCGATGCAGTTCATCCCCCAGACCTGGAACCTCCAGGAGATCGACGCCAACGGCGACGGCGAGATGAACCCACAGAACATCTACGACGCGGCCCTCGCCTCGGCCAACTATCTGTGTGCTTCGACCACCTCGATGTCCACGGTCGAGGGGCAGGAGCAGGCCTACTTCGCCTACAACCACGACACGGCCTACACCGAGGCCGTCATCGCCGCATCCGAGCAGTACCGCGAGCTGCTCACGCTTCCCGATCCCCCGGAGACCAGCGACGCAGCGGCACTCCGCTCCGACCTGATGGACGACGGCGACGCGCCGGCTCCACCCTCGCACTGGCTGGGCATCGGGGCCTTCGACGCCGAGGCTCCCACCACCGTGCGGCTCGAACTCGACCTCCCCGACTGGTGAGCCGCATACGATTCCACTCGTGATCGACGACGAGGAGCCCGCCACCGCACCGACGGTCGGTGTCGGTCCGCACCCGCAACCCTGGCCGACCGGCGACCATCTGGACCCCGAGCTGTTGGCCGAAGGCGATCGCCGGAACGTGGTCGACCGGTACCGCTACTGGAGCCGCGAGGCCATCGTCGCCGACCTCGACCGCACGCGGAATCCGTTCCACGTGGCGATTGAGAATTGGGAGCACGATTTCAACATCGGGACCGTCGTCCGCAACGCGAACGCGTTCCAGGCCGCCGCCGTCCACATCATCGGCAAGCGGCGCTGGAATCGTCGTGGGGCCATGGTGACCGACCGCTACCAGCACGTACACCATCATCCGACCGTCGACGGCTTCGTGGACTGGGCCCAAAGCGCCGATCTGGTCGTCGTCGGCATCGACAACCTCCCGGGCAGCGTGCCGATCGAGACAACGCTCCTTCCGGAACGGTGCGTGCTCGTCTTCGGTCAGGAAGGCCCGGGCCTGTCGGAGGCGGTTCGCGACGCGGCCGACCGGACGTGTTCGATCGCCCAGTTCGGGTCGACCCGCTCGATCAACGCCGGCGTGGCGTCAGGGATTGCGATGCACACGTGGATCGTGCGGCACCGGCTCGAACAGATTGTGGATCAGCCTTCGACCTGAGCCATGAGCTCTTCGTCGGTCGGGATCTCGACGCCCGGCACGTAGTACGTGTACAGGTCCTCGATGATCTCTTTCATCCCGCCGCTGTCGTTCTGGCTCAGATCCACGGTGACGACGTTGCCGTTGATGGCAACCGACTTCGCGTGACCGGTCGCAAGCAGGCGGCGAGCGAGTTCGTCGACAGGACGATCACCCGGGATCTCCGTGTCTGGCTCGAAACGCTCGTGGCCCATGCCGCTGAGTGCCCGGTTGAGCACGAACCGGACGATTCCGGGACGCGAGGACGGCTTTTCGATGACGGTGACGAGCTGGCCCATTCCTAGATCGTATCCCGCTCCCGCCATGCGGCCACGCTCAGGCCGACGGTCACCAGCCAGAGCACGGTGTGCACCACCTTGAAGCCGATCTCCCATTCATCGCTGAGCAGGATCAGCGGCCCTCGAATGGTCCAGCGCACCACCCCGGCGACGGCGAGTGCCACCAGGACTCCCCGATGCCAGGAGCGGTCCCCGACGAGCGAAGCGAGGAGCCCGAAGCCGAGCACGACGAAGCCGACGGCGATCACGAGCGCGAGCACGAGTGCGCCGCCGGTGAGCTCGTCGTCGGCGAGGATGTTGCGGAGCCGGCTGCCCCAGATGGCGACCGTCCAGATTCCGAGGGCAAGCCGCCAACCGATCGATGTCAGCTGCGTCATATGAAGAGTTGCCCCTGTCCGTGATCGGGCACGACCCGTTCGATTCCCCGCCATGCCAGCGCGTCCATGAACGCCCAGGACCGTCGGTGGATGGTGGTCGGGCCGAGCATCTGGAGCGCTGACCGGTGCCGGTGACACGGATATCCCTTGTTCTCGCCGAATGCGAATGCAGGGTGGTTCTCTGCTTCTTCACGCATGAGGCGGTCGCGGGTCACCTTGGCGAGGATGCTTGCCGCCGCAATCGACAGGCTCTCGCGTTCGCCCCGGACGATCATCGTCGATGTTCCCTGGGCGACGAAGTCCCATTTGCCGTCGAGCAGCACCCGATCCGCCGTCATGCCGAGCCCGTCGAGTGCACGCCGAGCGGCCAGCTTCTGCGCGGCCGACATGCCGAGCTCGTCGCATTCCCGGTGGCTGACCATGCCGATCGACCACGATTCACACCAGTCGGCGATTCGATCGAAGAGCTGCTCCCGCTCGGCTTCGGTCAACAGCTTCGAGTCTCGAACCTTGTAGATGCGTCGGTCCTTCGGAACGACGGCAGCGCCCACGGCCAGCGGGCCGGCCCATGCGCCCTTCCCGACCTCGTCCATTCCGACGACGACGTCCGCTCCGTCCGCCCACAGCGCACGTTCGTGACGAAGCCCGGGCGAGGACTTCTTCAGTGACTTGCGCAGCTGCGGAACCGTGGAGCTCATGTCGAAGGCAACGCCCCTTCGGCCGAGGCAGGTGCTTCCAACAGCGCCTCGCCCGAACCCTCGGTGGTCGAAAATGTGGGGTCGAGCGCTCGGGCGGTGATCGTGGGCAGGGCATCGGCATCGATCGGGTCGATCTCCCACAACAGCGCGGCTCGAGCGCCGTGCCAGCGGACGTGGAACGACAGCGTGCCGTAGCGGGTGGGCAGCCCCTTCACATCGAGGTTCCGGCCAAGCCAGGACGAGCTGAACCCGGGCAGAAGGTCGAGTCCACGGTCGACTTCCTGAATCGCCTGCGCTCGCAGCCCGAGGAACAATGCCGCCCGCGCATGTGGGCTGTCGCCACAGCCCCGGTCGAGGCCGGGGCCGTCGGTACTGGTCGACCATCGCCATGTCGTGCCGGCGAGCGCTCGGGTTGGCACTGCGCCGTCGAACGAGGTTCCGCCCCGTGCGCCCGAGACCATGGCGAGACCGAGCGCCGCAGCGTCGCGCAGACCGTCGACCTGTTCTGCCGCCCGATGCACAGCCGCCCAGTCGACGCCCACGGGAAGCATGCCGAGCCGTCCAACCGCTCGGGCATCCCCCGGCGACGGTGCGCCCGGGCGAATCTGCGCCGTGTCTTCCGCAGCCAGATCCCCGGCCGCCGCCCGCATCGTGGTCACGGCATCGACGGGCTCGATGGTGCCGCCGGCCAACGCGTGGCCGACGAGGGTGGCCACGGTGTCGGCGTTGCGTTCGAGCGGCGCATGATCGGCCGTCAGTGATCCGACGGCAACACAGGAGGCCGCCACCGACGCCCACTCCGATCGGGGGATCGCGCCTTCGGTCACCGCCTCGAGCAGCGGCTCGAGGGTCGTCGCTGCCGCCCAGCCGAATCCGGCCTGGGCCAGTCCACAGGTCAGCAGCGCATCGTCGGACAGCGGACGTTCCTCACCCGGCTGCGGGCCAGCGGTCGCGACAGCACCCAACATTCCCGAAAGCAGGCTCGGCGGTACGTGCTTCGGCCAGCCCGGAAGCTCGATCGACGCTCCCGTGTTCAGGTGTGCCTTCCAGCCAGCCACGATCTGTGTGAGGTCCGCCGGTGCGACCGTCGCTTCGTCTCGACCGTCGATGACCTGCACGATCTGGTCGACGCCCGGAGCGAGCGGGAGCATCGCCGCAATCGTGGCCGAGCCATCGGCGGCCTCGATCGACGTCTCTCCGACCAGCTCGTCGCCCAACTTCAGGTGGACGTCTCCCTGTTCGCGACTGCCGACAGCGGCATCGCCTGGTTCCCTCGGCAACTGCACGACCGGGAGGCGGTCGGCGATCATCAGCTCGCCGGAGATGCGGGCCTCGTTGATCCGACCCGGACCGAACAGCCCGATCGGGCGCACGACGATGGCGGCCACCACCGGAACCTCGAGCTCGGTCGACAACTGCAGCATGACGCGACCCCGGGCATCGCCGCTCTCGTCGGCCCAGGCGGTGAGGACAACGTCGGCATCCCCCACCTTCATTCGGGTCTCCACGATCGGAAGGCCCTCGATCCGGGCTTGGCGGACCGTCGCTTCCCGCGCCGGGTACCACCATCGGTCTCCGCCGCCGATCCACACATCGACCGCGAGCGGCCGGCGCCGCAACATGATGCAGCCGGCCGAGTCGACGTCTGCGATGGCGCCGGCGCCAAGCGTGGACAGCGTGTTCCACTTGCGGACGACGTCGCCGACGTCCCCGGTGGTGACGGCGGTGGCCAGACCCTTCGGCCAGATCCAGTCGCCCCAATCGGCGAGCGACGCCGGGGACGGACTCGCAGCTGCCGGGGCGATGCGACCAAGGCGCTCGCGGAGAGACTTCATGGAGCGAACCCTAGACTCGCCGAATGCAATCCCCTCGCTCGGACGGGCGTGACAGCAGCCCTGAAGCGATCGTCATCGTTCCGTTGCGATCGCTGCATCGCGGGAAGAAGCGTCTCGGCACTGCGCTGTCCGAGGACGACCGCGCCGAACTCATCGAACGCATGGCCCGAACCGTGATCGGAGCTGCCAACGGCCTGCCCGTTCTCGTCGTCCACGACGACGCTGCCGTGGCCCCCTGGGCGGAGGCGCTGGGAGCCACTCCGCTCGCCGGTCGACGCCCCGGACTCAACAATGCGGTCGAAGAAGGCCGCGCCCACGCCCGCCTGCTCGGCCACACCAGAATCATCGTCGCCCACGCCGATCTCCCACACGCCCGGGACCTGCGGCCGCTCGCAAGCATCGAGGGCATCGCCATCGTGCCCGACCTGCACGGCGACGGAACGAACGTCTTGTCGTTGCCCGTCGACGCCGACTTCGAGTTCGCGTACGGTCCCGGATCGTTCGAGCACCATCACCGCAATGCCGAGTCCAGCGGACTGCAGGTGACCGTGGTGCACGACGCCGATCTGGGCATCGACATCGACCACCCCGAAGATCTCCTGTCCCTCGACCCGACCCCACCGGAGGCACCATGACCGATCTCCCGATCCCCGAACGTGCGCTGGCCATCGCCGCTCACCCCGACGACATCGAATTCGAGTGCGGGGCAACGCTTGCGAAGTGGTCGGCGGCCGGGTGCGAGGTCCATCACCTCGTGTGCACCGACGGCTCCAAGGGAACGTGGGACGAGAACGCCGACACAATTGCGCTCGTCGACATTCGCAAGGAGGAGCAACGCGAGGCCGCCCGCCGACTCGGAGCGACTGGAACCGTGTGGTTCCTCGACCAGGTCGACGGCGAACTGACCGCAGAGCTCGAAATCCGGCGCGAGGTCGCCCGTGTGATTCGCACCACCCGTCCGACGGTCGTGCTCGGCCACGACCCGTGGAAGCGGTGGCGGCTCCACCCCGACCATCGCAACGCCGGCTTCCTCGCGGTGGAGGGCATCGTCGCGGCCCGCGACCCCTTCTTCTTCCCGGAACTCGACATGGAACGGCACCGGCCGGAGACGCTCCTGCTGTTCGAGACGGAAGCCCCGGATCACGTCGAGAACGTCACCGGCTTCACCGAGCCCAAGGTTCATGCGCTCCTGGCCCACGAGAGCCAGTTCGAAACGACGATGGTCATCACCGATGATCCCGATACCGAGTCGGCAGCGTTCCGGGACCGAGAGCTCGCCCAGATGCGCGACCACGCAGCCGACCAGCCCTTCGAGTTCGGCGAAGCCTTCAAACGCATCGACGAGCTGTAGCCCGGGAACGCAAAGAGCTCCGATCCGGCTCCGCCGGTCGGAGCGGACGCCGCTTGCGCAGCAGGCGCGAGTTCGAGGGCGCCGCTCGCTTCGCTCGCTCACCACCTTTCGGCCCTGGGGCCGAAACGCGACCCTGCGCCCGGATACGAGCCCTGGAGGGCGAAGCCCGGGAACGCAAAGAACCCAGGGCCGGAGCCCTGGGTTCCTTGCAGACTTCTCAGATCAGCTCAGTGGCTGATCGTCATGCCCACACAAGGGGCGTGAAGCTCAGTTCTCGACTGCGTCGTAAACCTTCGGCCAGAAGCGGTCACGGGCGGCCCAGATGCCACCGACGCCGAACTTGATCACGAGGATCGCAGCGAGGCCGGAGGTGAGGGCGGTCCACAGCTGGTCGATGATGTCGCCACCAAAGCCGAGCTGATCGATTGCCATCATGCCACCGACGATCCAGATCGCAGCGTTCACGATCTTGAGGATCAGGCCACCAGCGCTCTGGCTGGCGAGGGACGGCGCAAGGACGTCCTTGGCGAAGTTGGCAGCTGCTCCGGTGATCACGATCAGGATGATGGCGATGATCACGTTCGGGATCCATGCGATGAAGGTGTTGACCAGTTCGCTGACCGAGTCGATGCCGAGCTGACGCACGGCCATCTGCACGAAGATCAGCATGATCATCCAGCCGACGATGCGGGCGAGCAGGAATCCGGAGTCCGGGTAACCGGCACGCTCGACGT
>CALBVR010000209.1 GCA_937969565.1 uncultured Acidimicrobiales bacterium
GGCGGAGAGATCCTCGCCTCGCAGGAGAATCGGTATGACGAGCTGGCGGAGTCGGATGAATACTCCGAGGACGAGGTGCTGCACCTGATGGAGCTGCAACACCAGGCCCTGAGTCGCGAGATCTTCAACGGCAGATACGACACCCAGGGGCCCAAGCCGTTCGGCTACAACATCATCACCAACCGCAGCCTCGACGAGGTCGTGCTGGAGTACCTCGCCGGCGAGGACGCGGCCACTGAAGCGATTCTTCTGCAGATCATCGTTTTCAACGAGGTTCCAGATGC
Source organism: uncultured Acidimicrobiales bacterium (assembly GCA_937969565.1). GTDB lineage: Bacteria > Actinomycetota > Acidimicrobiia > Acidimicrobiales > SHLQ01 > SHLQ01. The sequence goes on from CALBVR010000209.1 coordinate 285, forward strand.
CGCCACCTTCGTGGGCAGTGTGGTCGTGGTCGGTGCGGGTCTGTATGCCTTCGCCCGGGAACGGATGGCGCCGGTCCAGCGGTGATCGGGATCGACTCGAACGCTAGCGTTCGGCGATGTCAGAGATTCCGGTGCTCTCCGTCGACGAACCCGACTTCGCTGCGGCGATGCTCGATGCGTGCCGTCGAATCGGATTCTTCGCGGTCGTGGATCACGGCATCGATGTGCGTCAGTTCGCCGCCATGCGAACGCTGTGCGCCGAGGTGTTCGCCCAACCAGAGGCAGTGAAGCAGGCCGCGAAGATCACGAGGGACAACTATCGCGGCTACATCCCGCTCGGCTTCTTCACACCGAACCGGGTCGAGGCCAACGGTGCCCAACCTGATCTGTACGAAGGCTTCAAGCTCCACTGGGAGTGCCCAGACGGTCGCCCGGACTGCGCGCTCTACGGCCCGAATCGTTGGGTCGAACAGCTTCCGCAGATGAAGCCGACGGTGCTCAGCTACTGGGCCGCGTGCGAGAACCTCGCCGGCGTCCTGCTCGACACACTGGCGCCGACGCTTGGCGTCACCGCTTCCGACTTGCGGTCCTTGCACGCCGATCCGCTGACCAACATGACGTTGTTGCACTATCCGGAGCGAGCCGGCGCCGACACGGTCGGGATCCACCCGCACAAGGACACGAACGTCCTCACGTTCCTCCATCCGGATCCCGTTGGCGGGCTGGAGGTGCGTGCCGGAGATGGCACCTGGATCGAGCCGGACGTCCCGACGGATGCGCTTCTCGTCAACACCGGCGAGATGCTCGAGCTCTGGTCGGGTGGCCGGCTTCCGGCCACGCCACATCGTGTCCTCAACCCGTCAGGGGCCGAGCGGTACTCGTTCCCGTGGTTCCTGGTGCCGAACCATTCGGTCACCGTGCGCGAGTTGCTTCCCCCGATCGAGGGGTTCGGTCGCTCACCGATGCCGGTGGGTGAACTGTCTGCCGAGGTGTGGCGCACCAACTGGCCGGATGAGCGACCCACAGCAGCCGGGCACGACCTGGGCACGCTCGATCGCTGAACGGCCGCTCGTCCGTCACTCGACGGCGAACGCCTTCCGGAGCGACTCGGCCGCAGCGTCTCGAGCCTCGCTGCCACAGTCGAGGGTCATCGAGAACACGCCGTGGATGGCGCCGTCGACTTCCATCCGTTCGACCGCAACGCCGGCAGCCTCGAGTTCGTCGGCGTACGCCCGTCCCTCACTGCACAATGGATCGCAGGTGGCGGTGTAGACCCAGGCGGACGGTAGTCCGGCAAGCGTTCCGCATCGAGGGTTGACTCGTGGATCCTGCCGCTCGTCTGCGTTCGTGTAGTGGTCCCAGAACCACTGCATTCCGGCGCGGCTGAGAAAGAACCCTTCGGCGAACTGTTCGTAGCTTGCCGTGTCGAATTCCGCGGAGATGACGGGGTAGACCAGCAGCTGGTGCGCGAGTGCAATTCCTCGAGCGGCGGCATGCACGGCCACGCAGGCAGCAAGGTTACCTCCGGCCGAATCGCCGCCGACTGCGACGCGGGACGGATCGATCCCGAGGCTGTCCGCGTTTGTGATGGTCCACTCGGTTGCCGCCATGCAGTCCTCGAACGCTGCCGGGAAGGGATGTTCGGGAGCCAGCCTGTAGTCGACGGAGACGACGACACAACCACCCCGCGCCGCAAGATGGCGTCCGGGGAGATCGCCGGAGTCGAGGTCGCCGAGTACCCATCCGCCGCCGTGGAACCAGACGAGAACTGGTGCATCGCGGTCCTCGAGCGTGGGACGGTAGATGCGCACGGCAAGGTCGCCGTCGGGTCCTGCGAGCGTGCGGTCCTCGACCTGTGCCACAGGCACGATCTCTGGCGGCGCCAGTCGGAGTTCGAGAAACAGCGTTCGCGCCTCGTCCGCAGACAGCGTGGAGAAGTCGGGAAGCTCGGCCGCCGCGTTCGCGTCGAGCACAGCTTGCACTTCGGGGAGCAGCTCGGTCATGAGCGGACAGTAGCGGACTCTGTCATCTCGTCGCTTGGTCCCCATGCGTACACTGACGCGACCCGTACCGAGAGGAAACGAATGAGCCGTCTCGTCCTTCCCGACTTCGCGCTGGAGACCTACTTCTCGAAGTGGGAGTTCTCGGCCGAGTGGCATCTGACCGCGTCGGATGCCGAGTCGATGAGCGTCCGAGACCTCCTGGCGCTCGACGAGAATCCTCCGGATCTCGAGGACGTGCACCTCGGGTACACGCCGACCTGGGGAACCGAGCCGCTGCGCGACGCGATCGCCGGCCTCTACGACGGCTTGGAGGCCGACGACACGCTGGCGTTTGCAGGCGCAGGCGAGCCGCTCTTCTGGGCCATGCAACTGTTCGCGGAACCAGGCGACCACGTGATTGTGAACGTCCCCAACTATCAGTCGATCGAGTCGGTTCCCGTGGCGACTGGTGTCGACGTCGAAGGCCTGCCGCTGTGGTCGGACGCCGGCGGTCGGCGGACGTGGACGCTCGATCTGGATCGCTTCGAGTCAATGCTCCGCCCCGAGACGTCAC
>CALBVR010000210.1 GCA_937969565.1 uncultured Acidimicrobiales bacterium
GTGCCGCCCGACGACGCCCAGACGCAGCGACAGATCGAGATCCTCGGCCTGGCCTCAGGCTGGGCGGTGCAGGTCACCAGCCCGGATCGCGAAGTCCAGATGGTGCTTCGGGTGTGGAGCCGTGCCGCACGAACCGCAGCAGAGGTTCGTGCACTCGAGCTCCTGGCGGAGCAGATGCGCGAACTTCATCGCATTGCGCTCCTGCTCGGCGACGCCCGTCGCCACGCAGCCCAGCTTGAACACGAGACGCGCCACGATGGCCTCACCGGCCTCGCCAACCGAAACTGGGTGCGGGAATCCCTGCACCTACGGCTGAAGTCCGGCGAACGGTCGGCGGTCTTCTTCATCGACCTCGACGGCTTCAAGGAGATCAACGACACGCTCGGTCACCGGGCCGGCGATGACGCCCTGCGATCCGTCGGCGACCGACTCCGGTCCCTGGCCGACGATCACCAGCTCGTCGGCCGGATGGGTGGCGACGAGTTCATCATCCTCGCCGACGCAGATCAGGCCGGCGACCTCGCCGCGTTGATTGCGATGGGCGAGGCGTTCGAGGACGCCATTCGACAGCCGCTGATCGCCGATGGAAAGCCGGCGCGTCTCGGCGCCAGCATCGGCCTTGCGGTACAAACCTCGGTTGGCGGGGACACCGACCAGCTCATCACTGCGGCCGACACCGCGATGTACGAGGCGAAGCGGGAGGGCGGCGGCGTCCGACTCGCGTCGACCGAAGAGGCGACGAGGGCGGCATGAGGCGAACAACCGGTTCCTCCCGCGCGTTCCGCGTCTCGCTTGTCGGCGGAATCACGTTGGTTCTGCTCTCGCTCGCCGTGTTCGCGGTGGCGGTGCAGGCTCGTTCGGTGTCGATCAACGCCGAGGCGTCGATCCAGACCACCGAGAACCTTCGTATCGCCAGCATTTCCCGAGCAGAACTCTCCATTGCGTCTCGGCTCGTCTCCGGCGAGTTCGCGCAGCCGGATGTGATCGATGCGTCGATCGCGAACGCCTTGGACACCTTGGCGTTGCTTGGCGAATCGCTCGATGCCGCCGATGCCGACGCCGAACTCCTCGAGGCGTATGAATCGTTCAATGACGCGGCCGGCGACCAGGCGAGGCTCCTGAGCCTCGAGACGCCGCAGCCCGAGGCGAACGTCTCCGCAGAGATTCGCACGGGCGAGACGTTCGAGGCGCTCGCCGGGATCCTGCGCGAACGACAGGACACGTCGATCACGGCGTTGGAGTCCAGCAACGACCTGATGAACCTCATCGGCTCGCTGGCGACCTTCGTCGTCGCCTTCGTCGTACCGTCCGCTGCGCTCTACGTCTTCGAGTCGTTGCGCAACATCCCCCGGTACACCCGAGAGCTGGAGTTCGACGCCAACCGGGTACGCAACCGGGTCACCGCTGGCGCCATGGCGATCCAGGCCGAGACCCAGACCATCCGCAGCCAGCTGTTCGACGACGACGGTTCCGAGGAACGCGATGAGGCGCTCCGGCGATCGCTGCTTCGACTCGAACATCTCGCGACCGCCAACGGCGCCATGCACCGCTGGCGGAGCGAACCGGTCGATGTCCTTGCCGTTGCCCACGAGGTTCGAGCCTCCGTTGGCGAGCGTCTGATCGTGGTCGAGTCCGATCGCAAACCTCCGCTCGCTCAGGGCGACTCCGTCGAGGTCGCACTCGTGCTGAACGAACTGACTCGAAACTCCCTGCAGCACGGCTCACATCCGATCTCGATTCGCATCGGCACGGTCGACGATCGCGTCGTCGCATGTGTGATCGACGCCGGTGAGGGCCTCCCGGAGGTCGTCCGCACGGCGATCTTCGAAGAACGCGACTTCGCCCTGCGCAACAACCTGGTTTCCGGCCGGTTCGGCTACGGGTTGTACGCGGCTCGTCTGGCGGCGGAGAGCATGCATGCCGAGCTGCGTTACGACCGTGTCGACCACAACACCCACATCTCGCTTCTCCTCCCGCTGGCGTCGTCGACAGAGGGCTCCGTGGTGTCCGAGGGAAGCCGGGCTGCCTGAGTGAATCAGGCGTTTCGACCCACATAGAACTGGGGCTTCTGAACCGATTGGGAGGGGATGAGGTTTTTTGCGGCCCACACCGCCGCTCCCCCAGTCGCCACGAGCGAAACACGGTGAAGACCGTGCTGCCCACCCGCGACCCCTTTTGGGAACATCGGCGCAGCTTCGTGCTGGCCTTCCTCGGCGCGGTCGTGGTGTCGGTCGCGTTGGCCACCTCGGTGTTCGCTGCGCCGGGCGGCGAGACGCTGAGTTGGGGGCTCGACGACGGTGCCGGCACTGCGGCCACAGACGGCTCCGGCAACGGTTTGGACGGCGTCCTCGACGGCGCAACATGGACCAGCGGGGTGCTCGGCGGAGCGATCGATCTGACGGGCGACAACCACGAGGCTGTCCGGGTGGTCGACCCAAGCCTCGATCTGGGCGCCGACGGCGCCATCAGCGTGAGCTTCTGGATGAACTCGTCGACCGTTCCCAGCGGCTCCGACTTTCACAGCCTCGTGCGGCGGCGCAACACGAACGGCCAGCCGGAGGGCTATGCGTTCTACCTGAGCGGCCCGACTCCGGTCCTCACCTTCGATCTCAACTACAGCGGTTCGGCAGATGGTGTATCGACGACGGCCGCCGGTCTGCTCGATGGCGAATGGCATCACGTCGTCGGACTCATCGACAACACGACGATGGAGCTCTGGGTCGACGGGGTGCAGCGCGGCACCACGACGAAGACCGCCCACACGAGCAGCTCTACCGAGCCGTTCGTACTGGGCACACATGACCAGGGCAACCAGACGCAGTTCGACTACGAGGGTTTGCTTGACGAGGTCCGCGTGTACCCGGGCCTCCTCAGTCCGGCGGACATCGCCGACCTGTACGACGACGTCCTCCCGCTCATCGTCAACTCGACAGGCGTCCTCGGCGATGCACTGCCCGGTGACGGCAATTGCGACACTGGCGCCACGAACGTCGACGGTGATCCTGAGTGCACGCTTCATGCCGCAATCCAGGAAGCCAACGCGGGACTTGCCGACACCATTCACTTCAACATTCCGGCGACCGATCCGGGTAACGCCGGGTCGTGGTGGACAATCACGCCGACGGTCGGTAGCGGCGGGCTGCCGGACATCACCGGCGCAACCGAGATTGACGGAACTACCCAGCCGGGTTGGGTCGATGTGCCGGTCGTGGTCATCGATGGAACCAACCAGACCGGAGTCTCCGACGTGGTCAACGCGAAAGTCGCGATGACCATACGCGGTCTGAGCGCCGTGAACGGCCCCGACGACGGGTTCGACATCGACGCGGACGACGTCGTGATCGATCGGGTGCACAGCGGCATCCTCCCCGACGGCACTGCAGCGGGCAACACGGACGACGGTGTGGATGCCTTCACCGCAGCCCGAGCAACGATTCAGAACTCGGTCATCTCCGCGAACTTCGAGTCCGGGATCATCCTTGGCGCGGCCGACGCCATCGTCGTGTCCAACCTGATCGGTGTTGCTCCGGACGGCGTCACGCCACGCGGCAACACGGACGATGGGATCCGATTCTTCAGCGGCGGTGTCGATGCGATCATCGGCCGCCCGGGCGAGGGCAACGTCATCGCCGCCAATGGCATCGTCGGCATCGAACTCGACGGCGATCCGACCTCGGCGACGATCCAGTCCAACGCCATCGGCACGGATGCATCGGGAACCCTGGATCTTGGCCACGGTCAGTCCGGCGTGCTGTTCCAGCTCACCTCGGCCAACAGCACCGTCGGCATGGCCGCCAACGGCAGCGACACCGCCGAGGGCAACCTCATCATGTTCAACGGCGGCGGCACCCCATACTCGGGCATCAACGTCCGGGACTCCGTCACCGGCCTGGTGTCCATGCGAGGAAACACGATCGCCCGGAACGACGGTCTCGGCATCGACCTTGGCGAGAGCAATGCCGTTTCGGTGAACGACGCAGACGACGTCGACGGCGGAGCGAATGCGACACTGAATTTCCCGGTCATCACCACCGTTTCGGAAGACACGCCGGGTGTCCTCACGGTCGACTTCGACCACGATTCCGTGGTCGGCACCTTTGTCTACGACCTCTATGTGAATCCGAGCGGACCCGATGGAACGGGATTCGGCGAAGGCCAGCAGTGGCTCGGCCGCCTCACCGCGGCCAAGGCGTCGCTGGGGTCGGAGTCCTTCTCCCACACGGTCGCTGGCGCGGCCGGAGACGTGATCACCATGACTGCCACTCGCGTGGACACGACCGAGCACACCTCGGAGTTCAGCGCCTGGGCGGTCGCGGCTTCCACGACTGCTGTCGTGAACTCGACCGGGTCCGCTACCGACGCGAACCCGGGCGACGGCATCTGTTCCACCGGCTCCGTCAACAGCGCCGGTCTCATGGAATGCACGCTGCGAGCTGCAATCGAAGAAGCGAACGCCGCCGGGATCGTGGACACCGTCGAGTTCGACATTCCGAGCACGGAGGCCGGCTACGACGGCGTCAACGCCTGGTGGGTGATCGCCGACCAGCCGCCGGCCATCACCACGCCCCTCGTGATCGACGGCTCCACACAACCCGGCACGATCCTCAACGCCCAGGCTGCACCCAACCCGGTGACCCATGGGCTGCAGATCATGCTCGATGGTTCCGCCCACACCGGAGCGCTCCTCGACTTCGTCAGCGGTTCGGATGGTTCCGTCGTACGCGGGCTCTCGGTCGTCGGGATTGCCGGCGTTCCCGGCGACACGGCGATTCGCATCGCCGACGCCGTCGGCGTCTCGGTGGTCGGCAACCACATCGGTCTGGCACCTGATGGCGTCACCTCGATGCCGAACGAGCAGGGCGTTGCCTTCGTCCTCTCCTCGTCGGCCGGCGTGCTCGGTGGCACCAGCCCCGCCGATCGGAACCTCATCGCCACCAACGAGATCGACGTCGCCATTCGTGACACGGCCACCGGAATCGTCGTCGAGGGCAACGAAATCGGCTACGACGCCTCAGGCACGGTCGTCAACACGTTTGCCAACGACACCGGCGTCCGAATCGGCGGCGACGCGACGGCGAGAATCGGCGGCCCCGCCGCCGATCAGGGCAACCGCATCGCCGGAAGCACCGGCGGCGTGACCATCGAGGCGAACGCACTCGTCACGGTCCTCGGCAACCGGATCACTTCGGTGAATCGGCCGGCCATCGACCTCGACCGCGATGACCAGACGCCCAATGATGCGCTCGACATCGACAGCGGACCGAACGACCTTCTGAACACCCCGGAACCCTCCAGTTCGGTGAACACGCTTGGAACGACGACCCTCGGCTACACCCTCGACGTACCGGCCGGCACGTACCGGATCGAGGTGTATTCGAACCCGGGCGCCAGCGACCCGATGGCATTCCCGTTCCTCGGAGAACCCCTCCACACGGCAACGCTGGTCCATCCGGGCGGCGGTTCGACCGCCGACTCCCTGACCTTCGCCGGAGCCGCCGGCGACGTGCTCACCATGACAGCGACCGAGGACCTCGGCGGCGGCAACTACGGCGTCACCAGTGAGCCCTCCGACTCCGTCGCAACCGCAGGCACGGAAGCGGTCATCAACTCCACGGGTGACGCGGGTGACAGCAACACCGGAGACGGCCGTTGCGACACCGGAGCGCTGAACGCCGACGGCGACCCGGAATGCACGCTTCGTGCTGCCCTTCAAGAAGCCAGTGTCTCGGTCCTGATGGACCGGTTCGACTTTGCGATCCCGGCGACCGACGCTGGCTACGACGCCGTCAACGGTTGGTGGACGATCACGCCCGCAACCAGCCTTCCCGAGGTGCAGACCACCATCGAGATCGACGCCACCTCGCAGACCGGCGCAGTCGCCAACTCTGCACCGGCGCCGGGCAACCAGAACGGCCGACCGGCCATCCGGCTCGACGGCTCCACCCTCCTTGCCGCGGACGGACTGCGTTTCGTCGCCGGATCGTCGGGATCAGAGCTTCGCGGCTTCAGCATCGTCGGATTCACGGGAACGGACGCGACGGCAGTCGAGGTCGTCGACACGGACACCATCACGGTTGCCGGCAATCATCTCGGGCTCGACCCCGACGGCCAGACGGTCGGAGCAAACGAGCAGGGCATTGCCGTCCTCCGGTCGACGGACGTGACCATCGGCGGCGGCAACGCCGCAGATCGCAACCTCATCGCCGGCAACACGGCCCATGGCATCCTCCTGCCGGAGGACACTGCCGGCCTGAACGTGCGCGGCAACGACATCGGTCTCGACAACACGGGATCACCCGTTGGCGGTGTGGCCGCCACCGTCACGGCATCGAACGATGCGTCCGGAACCATCGGCGGAATCGCCGGCAATCACGCCAACCGAATCGCCGGCGCAACCGGCATCGAACTGCTCGACACGACACGATTCACCGTGCTTGGCAACGAGATCATCGCCACGACCGGCCCGGCCATCGACCTCCTCGGCGACGGCTCCAGCAACAACGACGTCGGCGACGTTGATCCCGGCCCAAACGATCTGTTGAATCGTCCAGAACCGGTGAGCGCCATCGAGTCCGGTGGTTCCACCACGATCCGGTTCACCCTGGACGTTCCGGCGGGTTCCTATCGCGTCGAGACCTTCGCGAACCCGAGCGGAAGCCACCCGCTGCCCTTCGCCCAGGCAGAACAGCTCGTCGCTGCGTCCACCATCCTTCACGCCGGCGCCGGCTCACAGACCTTCGACATCGTTCAGTCCGTCTCACCGGGCGCGATCGTCACCCTCTCCCTCACCGAAGACCTCGGAGCAGGAAGTTACGGCGTCACCTCCGAACTGTCCGACAGCGTCGTGGTCGTCTCGGACACGATCACCGTCAACTCGACCGGCGATGCCACCGACACCGATCCCGGCGACGGCCGATGCGACACCGGCGCGCTCAACGTCGAGGCGAACCCGGAGTGCACGCTTCGGGCAGCCATCGAGGAGGCCAACGCCACCGCAGTCGCGACGACGATCGAGTTTTCGATCCCGGTGCTCGACACCGGCTACGACGGCGTCAACGGCTGGTGGTCGATCCCGACGCCCACCGACCTTCCGGCACTCACGACGCCGATCGTCATCGATGGCACCTCGGCCGGCGCAACGGTGAACACCGCCGACGCTCCGAGCGGGCTGAACAGCCGAATGACGATCGAACTCGATGGAACGACCGGCACCGCCACCCGGGCAATCGAGCTGCAGACAGGTGCCGACGGTTCAGCGGTTCGCGGCCTTTCGATCATCGGATTCGACGGCGGCAGCGAGTACGGCATTCGACTCAACGGCGCGGACAACGTTCACATCGCCGGCAACCACCTCGGCATGCGTCCGGATGGAACGACGACCGGTGCCAACCAGGGCGCGATCCTGCTTGAGGGCGGCACCGCCGGAACGCTCATCGGCGGCTCCACGCCGGCCGACCGAAACCTCATCGCCGGCAACAACGTCTGGGGCATCCTTTCGAGCGATGCGACAGCCACGACCATCAGCGGCAACGTGTTTGGCGTGGACACCGCGGCAGGCACCGTGCCGGGCACGGCCATCCATCTCGCCGTCACCGGCACGTCGACGGCGACCGTCGGTGGCACGGCCTTCGCCGAAGCGAACCTGATCGTCGGCGCTTCGGCCACCGGCATCGTCGTCTCCGACACCGCCGTCGCCTCGCTCCTCGGCAACGCGGTGTTCGCCAACGCCGGCCTCGAAATCGACCTCGGCGGCGACGGCGCGACACCCAACGATCTCGGAGACGCCGACCCCGGCCCGAACGACCTCCTCAACCACCCTGAACTCACCGCAGCAGAAGTCACCGGCGCAAACATCGACATGACGTTCGATCTCGACGTCCCTGCAGGCGACTACCGGATCGAGTTCTACGCCAACCCCATCCCGTTCGGTGAGGGCGGGTTCCTTGTGCACACCATGGATGTGACGAGCACCGGCACAGCGTTGACCGGGCTGAGCACCACGTTCCCGGGCACGATCACAGACATCATCTCGGCAACGGCCACCGCAGATCTCGGTGGAGGTTCGTTCGACGCCACGTCGGAGTTCTCGAACAGCATCCCGGCCAACGGTGCGCCGGTCGTGACACCCGCTTCCGATCGGTCCGACGCCGAGGGCGACAGCGTCCTCGTCGTCGTCTCAGGCTCGGATCCCGACGGCGACGCCCTGACCTGGTCGGCGACGGACCTGCCCAATGGGCTGACCATGTCGTCGACCGGCACCATCTCCGGCACCGTCGCCTTCGACGCCGCCGGCGTGTGGAACCCCACGATCCGCGCCACCGATCCGACCGGCCGGTACGACGAGTCCTCCTTCACCTGGACGGTCACCAACACCAACCGGGCCCCATCGGTCACCGACCCCGGCGATCAGTTCTCCGCCGAGGCGGATGTGATCAGCCTGACCATCGCGGGTTCGGACGATGACGGAGACACGCTCTTGTGGAGTGCGTCCGCCCTTCCCGACGGTCTCACGATCGATTCGGCCTCCGGCGAGATCAGCGGCACCCTCAGCTTCGATGCCGCCGGCACGACCACCGTGACCGTCACGGCATCCGACGGCACGTTGGCCACCGATGTCACCTTCGACTGGACGGTGGTGAACACCAACCGCGACCCGGTCGTGAGCGACCCGCCGACCCAGACGAACGCCGAGGGAAACACCGTCAGCTTCACTGTTGGCGCCAGCGACCCCGACGGCCAGACGCTGGTGTGGAGCGCCGCAAACCTTCCACCGGGTCTGGGTATCAACTCGGGCTCGGGGGAAATCGGCGGCACGCTGACCTTTGCGTCCGCCGGCACCTATGCCGTCACCGTCACCGTCACCGACCCCGAGGGCGCCGACGACCAGACCACGTTCACGTGGCAGGTCAACAACACCAACCTGGGCGTGACCGTCAACAACCCCGGTGACCAGTCGAACGCCGAGAACGAGACCGTGAGCGTGTTCATCAACGGGTCTGACGGCGACAACGACCCACTGACCTGGACGGCTGGCGGCCTCCCCGACGGCCTGTCGATCAATGGCGCGACCGGCGAGATCTCCGGAACCCTGAGCTTCGACTCCGCCGGTGTCAGCACGGTCACGGTCACGGCGACCGACCCCGGTGGGGCCAACGACGACACGACGTTCACCTGGACGGTCACGAATACCAACCGCGCCCCGACGCTCGTCGACCCCGGCGATCAGACCGACGCGGAGAACGACCCCGTGGTCCTGACCATCGGCGGCAGCGATCCCGATGGGGACACCCTTGTCTGGAGCGCAACGGGTCTGCCCGACGGCCTCACGATCGACACGAACACTGGCCAGATCACCGGCATCATCGGGTTCGACGCCGCTGGGGTCTTCTTCACCCAGATCAGTGCGTTCGACGGTGAAACCTCCACGGCCGTCCAGTTCGATTGGACGGTCACGAACACCAACCGCGCCCCGGTGACCGGCGCCCAGCCAGACCAGGTCTCGATGGAAGGTGACGTGATTCTGGTCTCGAACTCGGCCACCGACCCGGATGGCCAGACGTTGACCTGGACGGCGCTCGGCCTGCCCGACGGCCTTGCGATCGATCCGGTCGACGGGGAGATCTCGGGCACGCTCTCCTTTGATGCCGCAGGCACCTTCACGGTGACGATCACCGCAACCGATCCTGAGGGCGCCGACGACTCCACAACGTTCCAGTGGGACGTGGCGAACACCAACCGACCGCCGGCGCTCACGACCCTTCCCGACCAGACGAACGCTGAGGGCAACGTCATCAACCTCAGCGTGGCCGCAAGCGACCCCGACGGCGACACGTTGACGTGGTCCGCAAGTGGCCTTCCCACCGGACTCAACATCGACACGGCGACGGGCGTCATCACCGGAACGGTGCCGTTCACCGCTGCAGGGACCTGGACTCCGACCATTTCCGTCGTGGATCCCGAATTCGGGGTCGATGCCCTCACGTTCCAATGGACGATCTCCAACACGAACCTCGGCGTGATCGTCAACAGTCCTGGCGACCAGACGAACGCTGAGCTGGAAACAGTCAGTGTGTTCATCAACGGCTCCGACGGCGACAACGACCCGCTGACCTGGACGGCGATCGGCCTCCCGGATGGCTTGTTGATCGACGCGACCACGGGCGAGATCAGCGGAACGGTCGACGGCGATGCCGCCGGTGTCTGGTCGGTCGAGGTCACGGCAACCGAGCCCAACGGCCTCAGCGGGGACGCGGCGTTCACCTGGACGATCACCGATGTGAACCAGGCTCCCGTGCTCACCCAGCCGGCCGATCTCTCGACGATTGAGGACGAGGCGGCCTCGTTCTTCCTGGCCGCCGTCGATCCTGACGGTGACTCGATCGCCTATTCGGCCAGCGGTCTTCCACCGGGGGTCACGCTTGACCCGGTCCGCGGTGAGATCTCGGGAACCCCGACCGCGGCCGGCGAGTACACGGTGGTTGCGATGGTGACGGACGGCGCCAACGATGCTGTCGCCACGTTCACGTGGACCGTCACGCCACCGCCTGTCGCTCCTCCGCCACCACCACCGGTCACCAGCACCCTTCCTCCGACGACCACCACGACTGCTGCCCCGACCACCACGACGACCACCACCGTCGCCCCGGTTGCACCGAGCACCGTCGCTCCGACGACCTCGACGACAACCACGACAACGATCCCCGAGGAAGAGCCCCCGGATCAGCTGCCGTTCGGCCTCCTCGAGGCGAACGACGACACGATCGTGATTCGCGGCAATTCACTGACCTCGCTCTCGGTCCTGGAGAACGACGTGCTGAACGGTCCGGTCCGGATCGTCGCCATTCAGCAGCCGAGCGCTGGAGAGGTGCGACTGCTGGAGGATGGAAGCCTCGGATTCGTGCCGCCTCCGGGCTTCGCCGGGGAGTTGACATTCGAGTACACGATCGAAGCGCAGGACGGTCAGGTCTCGACCGCGGTCGTGAGCCTGGTGCTTGCCGTCGCCCTCGACCAGACGGTCGGCTCGGCGGCAACCGAAGAGGTCATCGAAGAGACAACCGATGCGGTGACCACCATCGTCGACTCGGTCGGCTCGCTCGTTGGCGATGTCGTCTCGATCCGTCTGTCTCGTCTGCAGGGAACGATGGTCGGCTTTGCGCTCATCGTGTTCCTCGTCCTCCGGGTCTTCGCGTTGCGACGGCGCGAGACGCTGGTCGAGGTGACGGGCATTTCGCGCGACGACGCACTCGAGGTGATGGGAACCGATGGCGCACCCATCGGGCTTCGCCATGACGCCACCCTGTGGGTGCGCGGCCGAACCGGACGCAAGAGTGCGAACGGGCGCGAGATCCGGGTGGAAACGAAACACGGGCAGGCGTGGGTGGAGGCCGAGGCCATCACCGACACCGGCTACTGATCGCCCAAGAGCTCCCGGAGACCGAACTCGGCGATCAGCGCTTCCATGTCCGCCGGGCGAATGCCCAGCGATTCGTAAACCGCGAGCTCGGCGGCGGCTTCGTCGATGCGATCGAGCCGACGGAAGATGAACGCCCGGAACACCCGTGCATCCGGATATTCGGGGTCGGCGGCCACCGATTCGTCGAGCCATCGTTCGGCGTCGACGAACAGCTCTTCGGCACCGGACTGGGCTGTCAGCGCCAGCGTCCATCCGCGCCATGCGAGGGCCGGAGCGAACTCGGGGTCGGCGACGAGGATGGCATCGAAGAGTCGGAGTGCCGTACCCGGATCGGCGAGTTGCACGAACGTTTCTGCGGCGAGCTGCGCCTGGTTCGTGTCGACTCCGGCGTCGGCCAGATCGATGGGACCCTCCACCTCGACGAGGGGCAACACGGAGGCGAGCGCGATGCGCTCCCGCAGCTGCCGTTGTGCCACGAGTTGCTGTGCAACCGGCGACGGGTTGGATGCGTCGAATGCGGCGAGTTCTTCAGCCGCCGCCGCAGTGTCCTCCCGGTCGAGCGCAGCGACCGCACGGAACACCCGAACATCCGAGAACTCCGGGTCGAACTCGATGGCGGCGTCGAAGTCCATCGCCGCGGCATCGGGGTCACCCATCTGGTAGCGCATCCAGCCGCGGTAGGTGAGTGCTTCGACGTTGGTCGGCTGAATCTCGAGCGCTTCGGTGTAGAGCTCGATCGCCCGGTCGGGGTCACCTGAGGTGAACGCCGCGCTGGCCTCCGCGATCAGCGACGTGGTGCTCAGGCGAATCTCACCGCTGGCCACATCGCTCAAGCCACGGGCACCAGAGAACTGGATCATCGCGAACCCCGCGACGACGGCCAGGGCGACGACGCCGACGACCCATGCCACGGTGCGGCCGCTCGTCTTGTCGCCATCTGTTCGGCGGACGGCCCCCTTCTCGAGCGTTCGGCTCAGCTGGGCGGCCCGGGCGGTGTGGTCGTCGCGCAGCGTCGAGTAGTCGGCCTCGTCGAGATCGCCGGCGTCCCGTTCGGCGTCGAGGTCGTCGAGCGACACGAGGAGGTGTTCCAGTTCCTCCTCGATCCGGCTGCGTTCCGCGGCGGTGAGCCGATCAGCCACCGTCGCCACCCGTGGCATCCGATCGTTCGGCCCGGAGGCGCTCGACGAGTTCGGTGTCCTCGTCCGAGGCTTCGCGCACGGCAGCGTTGCGCCACTTCGTGAAGACGGCGGCGAGTCCGGCGACTCCGAACACCATGGCAAACACCGGGAGCGCCCAGACGAGACCGACGACGCCACTCGCGCGTGGCCGAAGGTCGATCGATTCGTCGAAGCTCTGGATGAGGAAGTCGGTGATCGCTTCGTCGCTTTCGCCGGCGTCGACCTGGCGGCGGATTTCGAGTCGGATCTCCTGTGCGACCACGGCATTCGATTCGGCCACCGACTGACCGTCGCAGGTCGGGCACGCAAAGTCTTCGCTGAGCGCCCGCACCCGATCCTCGTTCGTGCGCGGCGGGCCTTCGACCTGCGTGGAAATCACCAGCGCCGAGAGCGCTGCGGCAACGAGCACCAACCAGGCGATTCGACGACTTCCGCTCATGACGTGGTGGTCGCCAATCGAAGGAGTTCGTTGTCGAGGCCGGCGGCGTCCACGCCACCGATGAACTTGGCCACGACGACGCCTTGCGGGCTCACGATGAAGGTTTCCGGAACAGCGGCCACGCCGTAGCCGATCGCATAGCGGCCGGTGTCGGCTGCGAGCACTGGCCAGGTGCCGCCGTACTCGGCGAAGAACTCCCGCACATTCGCCTCTGTGTCGCTGAAGGCGAGGCTGACGACGACGGCGTCGCCGATCGCCTCGTGGGTCTCGCTGAACCGCACGAGTTCGGGGTGTTCCTCGATGCACGGAATGCAGGTGGTTTGGAAGAAGTTCACGACGACCCACTTCCCCCGCTGTTCCTCGAGCGAGAACGTGTCGCCGTCGAGGGTCTGGCCGACGATCTCCGGGGCCGCCTTGCCGACGAGCGACGAGATCGGCTGGCCGGTGTCGCCCTCGCTCGTTGCCAGAACGACGATGAACAGCCCGAGCACGAGGGCCACGGGAATCGAGATCCAGAAGGCCAGGCGGTTCGGCCCGCTCGGGAGTTCCAGAACGTCTGCGGAGTCGTCCACGTCGGTCATCCGACACCTGCCGTCGCCGGGGTGGTCGGCAGCGCCGACGTGGGGGCGGTTGGGCGCCGTCGGGAGCCGGGCACCAGCGCGAGGGCCGTGCCGATGGCCATCAGGATGCCGCCGATCCACAGCCACTGCACGAGCGGTTGGACGGTGACCCGCACCACGACCGGATCGCCGGGTTCGGTCGGGATCACCGAGAGCTGCACGTCATCGATCAGCGAGCCGCGGGTGTCGGGCGACCCGATGGTGCGGCCAGCGAACGGGAACGCGGTGAGGGCCGGGGTCTCGATCCGGCCGTCGACGTCGATCAGCAGCTGGTCCTCGATCCGGCCGTCTTCGAACACGACCTGCTCGGTGCCTTCGAAGGTGAAGACGTGGCCCGAGAGTTCCGCGGTGTCACCGATGGACGCGAAACGGAACTCGGCCTGGCGCAGATAGCTGTTCGAGGCTGCGAAGGCGACG
>CALBVR010000211.1 GCA_937969565.1 uncultured Acidimicrobiales bacterium
CTCCGGGGTCTCGGTTTCGGGGTCAGGCGTCGGCTCGACCGGCGGCTCCGGGGTCTCGCACACGAAGTCGAACGTCTCAACGGCGATGGCGTCGTGGCCGGAGCGGATCGTGAAGTCCACCGAGCCGTTCGGTTCAACGACGAGCGGCCAGTCCAGGTGGGCACCGGGTTCAATCGCCTGCAGCGCGTAGGGGTTCGGGTGGTACTGCACCGCCATGTGGGCCGTGTCGGTACCGGTGTTGGTCAGGCGGGCGTGGGCGACGCCAAGACCACAGTCCGAGAACAGTTCGTAGCCGGGCTCCGGGAGGAGGCAGTCCCGGTGCAGTTCCTCCGCAAGGAGACTGGTGGCGCCGGCGAGCACCTCGATCTGGATGGTCTCGTTCTCGACGAGCGGGACCGCCGTGGTCCACTGCTGGTTCGGCCCGACGACACCGCCCTCGTGGTTCGCCCCGTCCACCGTGACGGTGATCGGGTGGAAGTCATTCGTCTTGTTGCCGACGGTGATCGCGGCGGACGTTGCCTTGCAGCTGGCGTCGATCGATGCCGTCGGTGTGAGTGGCACGAGAACGCCGGGGAACACGATGATTGGCCCTTCCTCGTCGGGGCCGTTGCCGCCGGGCAGGATGTCGCCCGGCCCCTCGACCGCTGCGGCGGGGGCGATGGTGAGCAGCATCGTCGAGGCGATGGCCACCAGGCTGGCGAGCAGCACCTGCATGACCCGCTTGGTGGATGTGTTCGGGTTGATCGTTGCAACCATGTTCTTTCTCCTTGGTGTGGGCGTGTCGAGCACGCTTTGACACCAAGGAGATGAACGGGGTGGCGGTTCCTTACACCCCAGTTGAGAAATTTCTCAGGCCCCGCGTCAGTGGCAGGAAGCGACACCGGCGTGCACGTCGACCGCGGGCTGGCCAGCGAGTCCGATGGCGATGCGAACGAGCGGTGCAGTGGATTCGTCGACGCTGATGACTCCGGCGCCGACCCCGCGCGCAGAGCCGTTGAACGGCACATCGGTTGCGCCCTCACACCGGATTGCCTCGTCGACGACGAGTCCGAGTGAACGGAGTTCGGCGGCGAGCTCCTCGACCAGATCGGCCACGTCGCCGACCGGCTCCAGCGGGGTCATGCCGATGACCACCCGTTGTTGCCCATCGGCGAGCGCGTGGGCCACGAGCTCGTCCGCCGTGCGCTCCCCGAGCAGGAGCAGCCCGCTCGGCGCCGTAAGTTCGTCGACGAGCGCCACGACCGCCGGTGCGTCGGTGGCATCAGCAACGGCGTTCTCTGCCGGATCGTAGATCTCACAGTGGCTGGCGATGACGAAGGCGGCGGCCCGTTCCGAGGTGTTGAAACGAGGATCGAGCTGCGCCTGCCACCCATACAAGCCTTCGCCGCAGAGCCCGATCGCCATCAACTCGAACGCGGTCCGGTCGTAGCGAGGGGCGACCAACGCTGCGTGAAGCTCGTCGAGCATCGGATCCCAGTCGGCAAAGGCACGCTCGACCACGAGCGCATCCACGGCCGCCTGATAGCCAGCATGCGTCTGCGGCGTGCCGATGTCGGCCGCGGTGGCTGACGTGAGAAGCGCGCAGTCTGCCGAAAGGAGTTCGTCGAGTTGTTGGGCCACGTCGGCCGACAGGATCGACGTGTCCACGACACCACCCGCTGCCTGGGATTGGCAGGCAGATTGAGCCAGCAGGCTGAACTCGTCGAAGTGCGGGCGCAACGAGGCGAGGACGTCGTAGCGGCTGGCGATCATCGGCACCCACGCCCCGGGTTCGGCCCGGTCGATGCAGTTCACACGCTCGTATTCGGCGATGCGCGTGCGTGCGGGTAGCCCGAAGTCCGAATCGGCGTAGGCCCGGTAGCCACTGTCCGCCTGGATCTCGTCGTAGGTGAGTCCCTGGTCGATGGAGAGGAACAGCGCCTCTCGCACCGCGAGAAGTCGGGTCGCATGGTCGGAGTAGATCTCGACCGGCGGGTTGAGCGCCTGGAACTCCGAGTACTCGCGACTGAGCCAGGCGTTCGTCGTCTCGGCGTCGGCTCCGGGCCCGTACCCCGGCGTCGACGAGCGGTTGGCGACCGCTGCGCAGTAGTCGACGAGCTGCGAGCCGAGCGCAACAGCGCCCGTGGTTCGCAGCCCGGCGGCCACGCCGGTCGCCTCGTTGATGCCGCACGATTCCTCGAGGGCAAGATCGATGAGCAGCCGTTCTGCGTTCGGAGGATCGAACCGGTCGCTCGGAAACCAGACCGCACCCTCGAGCGGGTTGAGGTTCGCGACACCGAGCACCACTTCGGCGAAGCAGGAGCGCAGGTCGGGAGCGGTGAGGTTGATGCCGCCCTCGTGCCAGGCGAGTGACGTCCACCAGTCGATGGTGCGCTCCGGTGCGCACGGCCGGGCGAATGCGGCGACGATCACTTCGGGGATCCAGGTGGTCTCCGAGTCGAGTTTGGCGAGTTCGCGGTCGATGCATTCGAGCTGTTCAACCGTGTACTCGTCGAAGCTGATCCGAAACGCCCGCTGAATGTCTTCGATGAACTCGATGTGTTCGTAGGGGTCGACGGCGTCCTGCGCGGGAGTCGCCAGCGCTGGTTCCGACTGTTCGGGACTCGATGGAGCCGCTTCGCGTTCGTCCTCAGCGGCGAAGGCGAGCGGATCGGCGGCATCGACCGATGCGACTTCCGGCCACCGTTGCCCGCGATCGTCCGCCTCGTTCACGGCCAGCGAGCGGGGTGTGTCCGAGCAGCCGAGCAGCCACAACGCGCTGATCATGAGGAGCGCGATCGTTCGGATCGGGCTGTGCCGGCTCATCCGTCCACCTCCGGTCGGTGTGGGGCCAGGTCGACGAGCAGTTCGAGCGCCGACCCGGGTTCGCCCTTGAGTGAGTCCGGCATGGTCGGACATTGTGATGCGGTGAAGCTTCGAATCGTGGCGACCTGCTCCCGTTCCCACGTCGCCTCGACCGTTCGGGGCGGGTCGCCGTAGATGGCATCGATCGCAATTGTGGAGAAGGCATCGATGGCGCTGCGCTCCGCGTTTCCGCCGTCCAGCAGCTCGACCGTGTTCCCGATGCTCCCGCTGATGCTGAACAGGCGATAGGCCACCCACCGCGCATCGACCCACTGGTCCTTGTTGCTTGGGTCGAGCGCTTCGAGGTGCTGCACGAGCGCGTCATGTGCGTACAGGAGCGGAATTGCCCGGATGCAGTAGTCCTCAGCCGTGTTGAAGTCGTCGAGCCGGAGGATTTCGGGCGGTACGTCGAAGGT
Source organism: uncultured Acidimicrobiales bacterium (assembly GCA_937969565.1). Lineage (GTDB taxonomy): Bacteria > Actinomycetota > Acidimicrobiia > Acidimicrobiales > SHLQ01 > SHLQ01. The sequence goes on from CALBVR010000211.1 coordinate 3,261, forward strand.
CTCACTCACGTACGTTTCCATTGCCGGAGGGTCTGCGATCAAGTCGCTGGAAAGGTCCGGGCACACTCGCTCCGCTGACTCGGTGACTGCGTTGTTGGCCCGCTCGGCCATCTCGACCGTGTGGTCGGAGACCGGGATGTATCCGGGGCCGAGCGTTGCCTGCCGAAGCTCCATCTCCACTTCGACGAAGTCCACGAGCGCGAATTCGAACGAGTCCGTCCAGTCGACGAAGTCGTTGAGTTCGATGAGTTCGGATCGGGTCGTGTCCCATTCGCCGAACAGATCGATGAACGAGGACCTGACCGCATCGTCGAGCTCCCCGTTCGCGATGGCGGCTCGGAGATTCCATCGTTGGGTGAGGATGGTCTCGAGGTGCGTGCAGTAGGTGATGAGCCGGGCGCTCTCCTCGAACGCGAAGACGTCCTCCGCTCGATCGACGACCGGGCCGTACGCCAGCAGTTCTTCGCCGATGTTGTCGCAGTGCGTCCGGGCAAAGGTGTGCACCGGTGCCGCATCGAGCTCGGATTGCTCCATGTCGGCGAGCGAGATCGCGCCACCGCTGTTGACTCGGCGTGGAAGGACCCATTCGGCCCGGATCAGGCTGCTGACGGCGCTGACGTCGAAGTCGGGATGTTCGGCCGCTCCGGGGGCGCTGAGTTCCGCCTGGGCTGTGCTCATGTCTTCGAGCAGCGCCGTGGATTCCTGCTCGGTCGCCGTGAGCAGCGTGGTGCGCAGTGTGGCGCGGGCAACGTAGAGCGGTGCGAGGGCCTCGCAGATCTCGCCGGCTGGCCCGGTCGGGGCCGGATCGGGCTGGACTTGCTCGCCGAGCTCGGTGGGTTGCTCCGCGGCGAATGCCAGCGCGTCCGATCCTTCGTCCGTTGGGGCGGGAATCGTCGTGGTTGTGGTGGTCGTGGCGGGAGCGAGGTCGGCTTGGTCGACAGGCTCCGTGGCGCACGCCCCGGCCAGCAGCGCAACCGCAACCACCATTGCGGGCATTTTCATATCTGCCCATCGGAAACTCCGTCGGTGGACGGATGGGCCGTACGGCTACGCCTTGTGCGGGATGAGGCGAATGGTGGAGGTTCCCTTGGCAAGCACGTCACCGTCGGCGTTGAGCAGGCGACCTTCCGCAAAGATCGTCTGCTTGCCGGCCCGCTCGATCCAGCCTTCGGCGACGACGGTGCCGGGGTTGGCCGGCTTGAAGAAGCTGACCTTCAGCTCGAGGGTCGCGATCCAGAAGTCCTCGGAATAGCGGGCGATGCAGGCGTGCGCCATGGCCGCGTCGATCCATCCGGTGACGAAGCCGCCCTGCGCGATGCCACCCGAGTGACACATCTCGGGCTTGCACGTGAATTCGATGCTGGATCGGCCGGCGTCGCCGTCGAAGGTCAACGGCCGTCCGTCGCCGAGCGTGGTGAGTACGGGGGGCGCTTCGTAGTCGCCGAAGACGCTGTCGCTGGATTCGGTCACGATGTGCTCCCGGTGTGGTCGGCGGTGGCTGCGGTTGCCTTCACGTAGGCACGATCGTCGTGGACGGCGGTGAGGGTGACGTCGGCGAAGCCGCCCCGACGCAGCAGCGCAATGAGTGCGGTCGCCGACGGCACGAAATAGCAGGTGGGGTCGCCGGCGATGCCGGATTCGACGAACTCGATGCGGGGCCGCTGTTTGAGCCAGGCGGCGAGCGGAACTCGTGACGTGGCCCGGGATGGCAGGTCGGTCAGGAATTTGGTCTTCAGATGGAGAACACCGCCCGGGGTGAGCAACGAGTGGAGCGTGCGAGCCTCTCCCAGCAGATCCTCGACGTGGTACAGCACGTTGAGGTGCAGGATCCGGTCGAAGGGCGGTTCGCCTTCAGCGAGGAGGTCGGCGGCCCTCCCCTGCCGATATTCGGCCGAGGCGCCGATCCGTTCCTTCGTGTACTCGAAGTTGTTGCGGCCTTCGTTGCGGGGCGAGCTCTGGTCGTCGATCCCGAGGACGGACGCACCGCGTTGCTCGCACAGGAAGGAGTGCCCGCCGTCCGAGCACCCGACGTCGAGCAGGCGTTCGCCGGCCAGGGAGGCGGGCACTCGGGTGCGGTCCAGGTCCAGTGCCGGGTCGTAGAACCCGACGGTGCGGCCCTCGCCGGGGAGATCGATGTCGTGTCGCCACTCGACTGATGGCACGTTGGGCCTCCTGGTTGGTGTGCGAACAACCTAGTGAAGCGAGGCGGCCTGACGGCCAAACGGCGTCAGATCGGATCGCCGAAGTTGTCGCAATCTGCGTTCTCGCATCGGCTCGGCTCGCCGGGAACCTCGGGCGGCAGGCCGCTCACCCCGCAGTGCGGGCAGATTGGCGATGGATCGTCGTCGTCAACGGGATCCCACAGGTCGCTCATGGCGACAACGTACCGCCCATGTTCGGCCCGTTGGTGCCACCGCCGATCTGCAATGCTGGCGAGTGAGGGGCTGAGCAAAGGGAACCACATCATGGATCTATTGAGCCTGTTCGATGGACAGGACGATCGGCGGAGCGTCGCCGCCGGCGAGGCGGTCTTCAGCGAGGGTGACCCGGGCGACACGATGTTCGTCGTGCTGGACGGTTCGGTCGAGTTGCGCTCTGGCGGTGCTGCGATGGCGACGGTTGGCCCGGGCGAGTTGTTCGGCGAGATGTCGCTGATCGATGACGAGCCTCGCAGCCTCGATGCCGTGGCGACGACCGACTCGGTCCTCGCCGAGCTCGATGAGCGCCGGTTCCTCTTTCTGGTGAACGAGACGCCCATGTTCGCCCTGCACGTCATGGGCGTGATGGCAGACCGGCTGCGCTCGGCCTGACAGGTTCGCCGGTCAGCCTCGGCCGAAGAGCCGCTTGTCAAGCGATGGCTTCTCCGGCTCGCCGGCGTCGAGAACCTTGCGCAACATGATCGCCATCGTTTCCGCGCTCTCGGGCCGATCGTCCGGCGACTTGGCGAGCGCTGCTGCCACGAGCCGGTCGTAGCCGTCGGACACGCGTGCGTTGGCCGAGGGGGCGGGCGGCACCGTGTTGACGTGTGCCGCGAGGATGTCTTC
>CALBVR010000212.1 GCA_937969565.1 uncultured Acidimicrobiales bacterium
CGCCGACGCCGCCGGCGATGGCCATCTCGGCAAGCGCCACACCAAGACCGCCAGCGGCCACGTCGTGGACGGCGGAAACGACCCCGCCCGAGACGAGCGAACGCGTGAGCTCGGCCACCTTGAGGTGCATCGTGTAGTCGAGTTCGGGAAGGTCGCCGCCAAGGGCACCCTTGCCGCGAGCCCACATGGAGCCACCGAGACCGGAGCCATCCGGGCCGAGAACGATCACCCGATGGCCGTCGGTGAGACCCATACCGGGAGGTGCGTGCGTGATCTGTTCGGTCATGCCCAACATGCCGACCACGGGGGTCGGGTCGATGTTGCGACCGTTGGCCTCGTTGTAGAGGCTCACGTTGCCACCCACCACGGGAACGTTCGTCTCCGTGCAGGCTTCTGCCATGCCGTCGATGGCCTGGCTGAGTTGCCACATGGTCACCGGGTGTTCCGGGTTTCCGAAGTTCAGGTTGTTCACGAGGGCCAGAGGCTTCGCCCCGACGCACGCAAGATTGAGGATGGACTCGGCCACGGTCATCGCTGCACCCCGATACGGGTTCACGATGCACCAGTGGTGGTTGCCATCGGTCGTCATGCCGATGCCGCGGCCGGTGTCGACGTTCGTGGTCGGATGCTTCAACCGCAGCAACGAAGCATCGTCGCCGGGTCCGATCACCGTGTTGAGGAACAGCTGCGAGTCGTACTGCGAATGCACCCAGGACGTGTCCATCAGCATGGAGGTGAGGTCAGCCCACACATCTGCCGGCGCGTCGAGCGATGCGGGATCCGTTTCACCGGACCGGTCGGGCTCTTCCATCGGACGGTCGTACAGCGGTGCAGCGTCGTGCAGCGACGAAGCGGGAATGTTGGCGAGCTCCTCGCCGTCCCAGCCGTCGAGGATGCGAAGGTCGCCGCCTTCGACGACCTTGCCGACCACCGAGGCCTGCACTTCCCACTTCGCGCAGAGCTCGAGCACCCGATCGACACCGTCCGGTTCGACGATGGCGAGCATGCGCTCCTGGCTCTCGCTCGTCATCACCTCGAACGGCTCCATGCCTTCCTGACGGCGATGCACGGCGGTCACGTCGACGTCCATGCCCATGCCGCCGCGAGACGCGGTTTCCGAAGTGGCGCAAACGAACCCGGCCCCACCGAGGTCCTGGATGCCGACGACAAGGCCCTCGTTGAGGAGCTCAAGGCACGCCTCGATCAGGCGCTTCTCCTCGTAGGGGTCACCAACCTGCACGCTTGGTCGCTTGGCGCTGTCGTCTTCGTTCTCATCGAAGCCAGCGGACGCCAGCACCGATACGCCGCCGATGCCATCGCGGCCGGTCGCCGAACCGAAGAGGATGGCGACATTGCCGAGGCCGGTGGCCTCACCCAGCACGAGTCGCTCGGTTGGCATGGTGCCGAGACAGAAGACGTTGACCAGCGGGTTGTCCTGGTAGGTGGCGTCGAAGATCGTCTCGCCACCAACGGTCGGGACGCCGACCGAGTTCCCGTATCCGGAGATGCCGTTCACGACGCCCTCCGCAATCCAGCGACTGCGAGCATCGTCGAGCGGACCGAACCGGAGCGGGTCCATCAGTGCGATCGGTCGGGCACCCATCGTGAAGATGTCGCGAAGGATTCCGCCGGCACCCGTGGCCGCACCCTGGTACGGCTCGATGGCCGACGGATGGTTGTGGCTCTCGATGCGGAACGCACCGGCGATTCCATCGCCGAGGTCGACGACACCAGCGTTCTCTCCCGGGCCGACCAATACCCATGGGGCTTCCGTCGGGAGACGCTTCAGGTGGATTCGTGACGACTTGTACGAGCAGTGCTCGGACCACATCACCGAGTACATCGACAATTCGAGCGGATTGGCTTCCCGCCCGAGGATGGAGTTGATCTCCTCCGCCTCGTCGTCCGTCAGTCCCAGGGCTCGATGCAGTGGCTCAGACATACCCTTGCAAGCTAACCGCCGACGACGGCCATTGGTCAGGTTTGCGGCCAGTCTGTGACCAATTCCCCCTCAGCCGGCTGGAATCGGAGAAATCCGCGTCTTCCAGCGGTGGATCAGGCGTCGCTGGAGGCGATCTCCGCGGCGTCGGTGACGTCAGCGACCGGCACCTCCGGTTCGAGGTCGAGCCGGATCATCCCACGGGCCCGATCGTCGGGACGGGGGTAGTCGGCGGCAACATCGGCGAGCGAACGAAGCCGTCCCGCCAGGCCGTCGCCCATCATCACGCAGCCCTCGGGAAGCTCATCGTTCGGGAACCGCGTGGTCGACGAATACCAGGCACCCCGGAAGTCGGTCGACGTGACGATCGCGCCACTCAGATCCGCGCCGCGTAGGTCGGACTCGCGAAGATCGGCCCCGGTGAGATCGGCGCCCTTCAGATTGGCCCGACAGAGGCTCGCCTGCACAGCGATCACTCGCTTCAAGGACGCCCCGTTCAGTCGAGCGGCGTAGCAGCCGGCTCGGGTGAGATCCGCTGCATCGAACATGGCCCGGCTGAAGATGCCCTTCGTGAGCCGTGCATCACGCAACGACGTGCCCGAAAAGTCGACTTCCTGCGCCGTGCAGTTCGACATGCGAACACCTTCGAAGTTGCGTTCCCGCAGGTAGGCACCCGAAAGATCGATGTTCGTGAGATCGGCGTACCGCAACTCTCCGGCGAGCGCTGCGTGCTGACGAATCGCCTTCCGGCTCTGCTCAGCAGAATGAATGCCGGTCACCCATGCGACCGCTCCACTGACGACGGCACCGATCAACAGGACGCCGGCAACATCCGTGTTGCCCAGGCGTTCGGTCACGGCGGCCAGTCCGAGAAAAACCACAACCGGGATGACCACCGGCTGGCTCAACGCCAACAGGATCACCGATCGGATCTCCGACACCTTCTTGTCCCAGATGACGCCAGATGGCTCATCATCCGGTGCGTTGCTCGCCAGCCGACTCCGAGAGCCGGTCCCGCTGCTGATGAACTTTCGCTGTTCCATACGGACCTTTCGGCCCGTCGATGTCGCGTATGAGTCTTTTGGCCTACTTTTTTGTCAGACCGTCACGTGGTCGACGTGCATGCTCAATGACACGTGACCCCGCACCACCTCACACCGTGGCGCCAACCGACTGCAGCAGGCTCCGCAACATGACGTTGCCGTCTTCCGAACCAAGCAGGGCGTGACTCGCCCGTTCGGGGTGCGGCATCAGGCCGACAACGTTGCGGCCAGCGTTGCAGACACCGGCGATGTCTGCGACGGAACCGTTGGGGTTGCCGACGTAGGTGACGACGATCTGGTCGTTCGCCTGGAGTTCCGCCAGTGTTTCGGGCGAACAGGTGTAGTTGCCTTCGAAGTGGTTGATCGGGATCGACAACTCCTGTCCGACCTCGGCCGCCGAGGTGAACACACTGTTGGTGGATTCGACCCGCAGCGTCTGAAAGGCGTTGATGAACTTCAGACCAGCGTTCTTCTGCAGCGCACCGGGAAGCAGTCCGGCTTCGGTGAGAACCTGAAAGCCATTGCAGATGCCGACGATCGGCATGCCGTCGGCGGCGGCATCCACCACGGCACCCATGATCGGCGAGAACCGTGCGATGGCGCCTGGGCGGAGGTAGTCGCCGTGGGCGAACCCTCCGGGAACGACGACAGCGTCCACATCACCGAGGCTCGAGTCGCCATGCCAGAGAATCTCGGCGTCGCCTCCGAGCGCACGGATCGCCTCGACCGTGTCGAACTCGCAGTTCGTGCCGGGAAATCGGATGACGCCGACCGTCGCCATCAGGAAACCTCGACGAGCGTGATCTCTGCACCCTCGATGACCGGGTTCGTCAGGAACTTCTCGCACACTTCCTGCAGCTGGGCCTCTGCGGCAGCTGCGTCGGCGGCTTCGATGTCGAGGTGCACGCTCTTGCCGGAGCGAACGTTGGACATGCCATCGAATCCGAGCGTGGGCAATGCCCGTTCGATCGTCGATCCCTGCGGATCGGCGATCCCGGGGTGCAGCTGAATGTCAACAACGGCATGAAATTTCATGGGGTCACCCTACTTCCAGTTGGCGAATGATTGGCCGGTGAGGCGTTCGTATCCCTCGACGTATCGAGCGCGCGCCGCATCGATCACCTCGGGGGGCAGCGCGGGAGGCGGCGGCGTCTTGTCCCAGTCCAGACCGTCGAGAAAATCCCGAACCGGCTGCTTGTCGAACGACGGCGGCGTGGTTCCCGGTTCCCAGGCATCTGCCGGCCAGAACCGGGAGCTGTCGGGCGTCAGCATCTCGTCGGCAACCACGAGTTCGCCGTCCACGAGGCCCAACTCGAACTTCGTGTCCGCCACGATGATCCCGCGCTCCGCCGCATGAGCTGCGCCAGCCGAATAGAGCTCCAACGACATCGCCCGAGCCTGTTCCGCGATGTCACCACCGACCATTTCGACCGCCCGGTCGAAGTCGATGTTCTCGTCGTGCAGCCCATCCGCTGCCTTCGTGGACGGCGTGAAGACTGGCTCCGGCAGACGGTCGCTCTCCAGAAGACCGGTCGGCATCGGTGCTCCGTGCATCGTGCCGGACCGCTGGTATTCCTTCCACGCCGAACCCGTGATGTGCCCCCGCACGATGCACTCGATCGGCAACATCTCGGCGCGCCGGACATACATCGAGCGGCCGGCAATCTCGTCGACCTGTGCGCCCGCAGGGAAATCGGCGATGTCCGTGGAGATCAAATGGTTCGGGGCGATGGAAGACAGATGCTCGAACCAGAACGCGGAGATGGCCGTGAGTACACGGCCCTTGTCCTGGACCGGCTCAGCCATCACCACATCGAAGGCAGAGAGCCGATCGCTGGCCACGATCACCAACGCATCCGGACCGGCGTCGTAGATGTCTCGCACCTTGCCGCGGTAGAGATGAGGAAGTTCGACGCCCACGCCGTTGAACCTATTCGGCGGGATCGGGCGATGCACCGGTGGGCGGTGTGATCTCCGTCAGGTCACGACACGAGCCGAAGCTCACGACCTCCCACGAGGCAGTCTTCCAACGCCGGATCGTCCGCGAACATCGGTCGAGCGAACAGGTAGCCCTGCAACAGATCGCATTCGAAGGTCCGGAGGATCTGCTCCTGCATCGACGTCTCGACACCCTCGGCGATCGGCGTCAGATCGAACAGGCGGGCCAGGCCGACAATGGCTTCGGTGAGGCGATTCTCACCGCCGTCACTCGCCTCGCTGAGGCGATGCACGAAGCTCTTGTCGATCTTCAGATAGTCCACGTCCAGGCGGGCCAGATACGACAGCGCCGAGTAGCCGGTACCGAAGTCGTCGATGGCCACTCGAACTCCGAGCTTGCGGAGTCGATCCAGAACCGCGACCGCACGGTCGAAGTCGTCCAACAACGCCTGCTCGGTCAGCTCCAGGATGAGACGAGATCCGGGAACGTCGTGCGCGGCGAGCGTATGCGCAACGAGATCGACGAAGCCCTGGTCGGCGAGCTGCGCGTACGTGATGTTCACCGACATGGACAGCTCGTCGGTGGCCACGCCGGATCGGCGCCACTCCCCCAACTGGGCACAGGCCATGTCGAGAATTTGTCGACCGAGTTCACGCGACAACCCGATGTGTTCTGCAGCTTCGATGAACTCGATCGGGCTGACCACACCGAGCGCCGGCGATGTCCATCGAGCCAGCGCCTCAACGACGACGGACCGGTGGCTGACAGCATCCACGATCGGTTGGTAGGCCAGCGTCACCTCGCGGGTCGTCACTGCGGTGTGCAATTCGCGCTCGAGTGAGAAGCGGCGGGTGACCTCGTCGCGGAAACTCTGATCGAAGACTCGATGGTGCTCGCTGCTCGCCTTGGCTCGATACATCGCGGTGTCGGCATCGCGCAGGAGTTCCTGTGGATCCGCGTCACCGCTGGTGCCAAGCGCGATCCCGACCGAGGCGCCGGTATGGACGACCTGGCGTTCAACGACGAACGGCTGGTGCAAACACTCGGCGAGGGAGCGGGCAAATTCACGGGCCGCGGCCTCGTCCTGAACCACACGGGCACAGGCGAATTCGTCGCCGCCGAGGCGGGACACGATGTCACCTGGACCCATCTGGGCCTGGAGGACCTCCGCCACCTCGATCAGCAACTGATCGCCGGCGGCATGGCCGAACGAGTCGTTGATGAGCTTGAAGCGATCCATGTCGATCAGGGCCACGGCGATCGCTTCGTCGGGTGCCAGCTCCCCGCAACGCGAACGAACCGTCTCCGTGAAGGAAAGCCGATTGAACAGTCCCGTCAGCGGGTCGGTTGTCGCCAGGCGTTCAAGCGTGGCCTCGTTGCGTTTGCGTTCGCTGATGTCCTCAACATTGGCGATCCAACCACCGCTCCCATCGGCGTGGGACACCTCGGCCACCGTCGTCGACGCCCAAATGCGGGAACCATCCGCCCGCAACAATTCGTGTTCGATCACCCAGGTGGAACCCGTGCTTCGATCGAGCAGCTTGGCGAACTCGGCGTGCTGCTCCCGCGGTACGACGTTCAACCATCCGAAACCCAGCAGCTCATCAGGTTCGACATGGAACAGATCCGCCGTGCGCTGATTGGCGTACACGGCTCGACCGTTCTTGTCGGTGTAGACGATCGCGAGCGGAGCATTGCTCGCAAGCGTCTCGAACATCTGCTGGGTTCGGGTCTGCGACGCCATCGCCGAATGAAGCTGTTCGTTGCGTTCCGACAACTCCTGGTTCAGCTTCTCGATCTCCTCGCTGCGAAGCAGCGACTCGAGGGCCTCGTTCAGCTCGACGTTCTTTCGGGAGAGTCGCCCGTTCAGCTCGGCCATCTCGGCGGAGGCGACCGCAAATGCATGGTCGTTCAGCCTGCGGCGATCATCGGCCTCGTCGTAGATTGCGAGGACCATCTCGACAAACCTTGCCAAGGGTGACGATTCGGCAACCTCAAGCCCCGCCTTGCGGAGTTGTCGGTCGACGTGTCGCTGGGAACGGTTCTCCGGTGAGGTCATCGCTCCGAGATCAACGTGACCGTCATCGTCTGGTTGTGGAGCTCGCACTCGCCGGACTGGCCGATGCCGAGTTCTCCATACGAATAGAACCCGGTGAAGACCGCATCGGCTGGGAGCGTGTCGATGACGGCATCGAGCTCCTCGTCCGTGCGTTGGCCAAGGACGAGCCGGCGACCCACGCACGAGACACCGACACAGAGCCCGGGGCCATCCACCGCCGAAGCGTCAAGCGAGAGGCCGGCGTCTTCAGCACCATCGATGAGCGCATCGAAGCTCGCTCGCATCAGCTGAGCCTTCCAGCCACTGGGAACGTTGCCGGCGAACGTCATGGACGACGCCTCCTGGTCGACACCCAGGATCGTGCGCACGACGGCGCGCGAAGCATCCACGCCGGGTGCCCGAACCGAAAGCGGGAACAGCAGTGCCGATCCCGGAAGCTCGCCGGCCCGATCGCCGAGATAGCGACTGTAGAGATCGAGGGCGGGTTCGTCGTCGAGCTGATGCAACACCGTGCCTTCCGACGCCGTGATCGTTCGTTCCGGGCCGAACTGCTCCCAGCCACCTTGCGATCCAGTCCGAATCGAGAGGGCATCGCCGTAGAAGCCAACGGCGGCGACCACACCAGGACCAACCAGTCCACCGCTCAGGACGACCGTCTCGCCGAAGTCCGCACCATCGGCGGCAAGCCCTCCAAAAATCGTCACGCCGGGATCGAGCTCCTCGCTGAGCCCCTCCACCAACGCCGAACCGTTGCAGGCAGTTCCATCCGACAAGACCAGCACCGCTCGAAGATCCGGGGATCGCAGCGTCGCACCAATCTTGCGACCGACCTCGTCCGAATGGTGCGCCGACGCCATCCGACGAGCGGTCATCGACACTCGCGAGCGGTCGAACCCGATCGCCGTGAGCGCCACACCGTCGTCTGTGAGATCTGCACCGATGAACTGACCCGCCGTCGAGCAGCCGCAGATCACCGACTGGGGGTACGCGGCCTGCAGTCGGTCGGCAAAACCCCGGGAACTCAATTGCTCGCGAGTGCCAAACACAAGCACGAGATCAGCAGATGCGTCACCCACCATGGGGTTCGCTTCGAGATCGTTCCAGATTCCAGTGTTGATACGCACAATGCCCACCTTCCGACGTCCGCGTCGTCATACAACCGATCGTCCCATCGGTGCGGCGGTGGTGGATGTGAGGCTTTACGAATTCAGCCGCTGAAAATCAGAGAATGTCGCCGGGCCGGTAGCCGGCCGCATCAGGATCCGCCGACACCAGATCAGCCACGCGCTGAGCCACCGCAGCAACCTGCTCTCGAGCGAGGCCCGAGAGTCCGATCGGATCCGCGACCGCAGCACGCATCTCGTCTGCATCGACATCGAAGCGCTCGTCGGCCATGAGCCGGTCGAGCAGATCGTTGTCGGTCCGACCCTGCTGACGCATGTCGAGCGCAACGGCAACCGCATGTTCCTTGATCGCCTCATGCGCCGCCTCGCGTCCACGGCCGGACTTCACCGCAGCCATGAGCAGCTTCGTCGTCGACAGGAACGGAAGGTAGCGCTCGAGCTCGCGGTCGATGACGGCGGGGAACGCCCCGAACTCGTCGAGCACGGTGAGAAACGTTTCGAACAGACCATCGATGGCCAGGAATGCATCCGGAAGCGCAACCCGGCGAACCACCGAACAGCTGACGTCACCCTCGTTCCACTGGTCGCCGGCGAGCGAACCGACCATCGTGACATGACCGCGCAGGATCGCCTGGAAGCCAACGATTCGTTCCGACGAGCGTGCGTTCATCTTGTGGGGCATCGCCGACGAGCCGACCTGCCCCTCCTTGAAGCCCTCCGTCACGAGCTCGGCACCGGCCATCAGCCGAATCGTGTTCGCGAAACTCGCCGGTCCGGACGCCACCTGCAACAGCGCGGAGACGACATCGAAATCCAAGGACCGCGGGTAGACCTGGCCGACACTGTCCAGCGTCTCGTCGAACCCCAAATGGCGGGCGATGCGGTTTTCCAGATCCGCAACCGTGGCACCGTCGGCGAGCAGGTCGAGGAGATCCTGCTGCGTACCCATCGGGCCCTTGAGGCCGCGCAACGGGTACCGGCGGAGCAGATCATCGACACGACCATGCGCCTGCAGCAGCTCTTCGGCGGCGGACGCGAATCGCTTGCCCAGCGTCGTGACCTGCGCAGCTACGTTGTGGCTACGACCGGCCATCGCGAGATCGGAATGCTCCACGGCGCGTTCGGTCAAGCGTGCGAGCACGGTGACGATGCGCGAGCGGACAAGTTCGAGGCTGCGGCGAATCTGCAGCTGCTCGACGTTCTCCGTCAGGTCACGCGACGTCATCCCCTTGTGGATGTGTTAGTGTCCGGCCAACGCGCTGAACTCTTCGATTAGCGCCTTGACGTCGTGGCGCGTGATCTGTTCGCGAGCAGCGATCGACGCAAGGTCCACATCATCCCGAACCGACTCGTAGGCCTCGATCACTCCGTCCGGAACGTCGATACCGAGTTCCCGCTGTGCCCGCAGCACGGCAATCCAGAGCTCGCGTTCCAACACGATCTTTGCTTCGGGCGACCAGATGTCCACCATCTGTGCACTCGCATAACGTCCCGCCAGAACGTTCGGCATGGTGGAGCTCATCGGGTCCTCGCCTGGTTCGCGATGTCGGTTCGGTGGTGCATGCCCGGCCAGGAGAGCTTCTCCACGGCGGCATAAGCGGCGGCAACAGCGTCGTCCACGGTCGCGCCGC
>CALBVR010000213.1 GCA_937969565.1 uncultured Acidimicrobiales bacterium
TGGGGTCTGACCCCTAATCGCGTTTAGGGGTCAGACCCCTTTCGGAGGTGGGCGAGTTCTCGGGAGAGGTTTTGGCGGGCCTGGTCGTCCCAGCGAGTGTGGGCGCGGTCGCTGAAGAACCGCCGGTCGTGGGCCAGAAAGCCCTCGAGGATCGCCGCCCGACCAGTTCGAAAGTCCGCCTCCGGAACATGGGCGTATTCGGACCGAATGGCGGCCGCATACGCGTCGTACACGTCCGCGGGCGCACCCAGGATTGACAGATCTGCATCGAGGAACACCCCGACCGTCGCCACATCCGCAAGCCGTACTCCCGAAACCTCATGTGTCGCCGTCGCTTCGATCAACTCGACCGCACGCCCAACCGCTGCGGCGTCCACACCGACAGCCGACAACTCATCGGCCGCAAGGACGGCACTGTCCGCCTCGTTGGTCGCCGCCTTCGGGTCGTAGATCACATCGTGAAAGACCGCTGCGGCCACGAGCTCACCCGACGGAACCTCGACCAGCTCGACGAGGGCATCCAGCACCGCGACGACATGTGCCACGCCGTGGTACGCCCGATGCGGCTCACGGTGGCGCTCCAACGCACGCGCCCCAACCTCCAACCAGCGATCACGGTCCTCGACTCGCAGCTCATGTCCCGCCCGCAGCCAGTGCGACTCGATCGGGCCGACATCCACGACGGACTCAGCCAGAGGTGGTGAAGGTCATCGATTGCGTATCGGTGTTGCCGTTGCCCTGACCGCGGCCGTTGGCCTCCACCGTGATGGTGATCGTGTAGGTCGTGTTCGGCTCGAGCGCATTCGTCCAGAAGCCGGGAATCGCAAGGTGGTTCGTGCCACAGCCGTCCGACTGGCCAGCGTTGCTCCCGACCTGCCCGCCACCGGACTTGGAGATCACGAAGCTCCCGTTCGCGCACACATTGGACTCGTAGTTGAGCTGCACCCGGGTCGAACCGAGGTCGGTGATGCGCAGGTTGAGCAGCTGGACCGGCGTCGTCGTCACCGGAGGAGTACCGCCCGGCGTCCGAATCGTTGCCGTGCCGGTGGCGGCCGGAGAGCCGGCCAACGTCACCTGGATCGTGTAGTCGGTGTCGGCCGTCAGACCGTTGGCGGTGATGTTCACCAGCTGGTCCGCCGTGGCTGTGCCGCTGGCCGAAGCAACCGTCGAACCGCCCTGCTTCACGACGGCGGTGTAGGTCGTCGTCGTGTCGCTACGGAAGCGGTACTTCACGAACGTCTCGTCGAGATCGCCAATCTCGATCGTGCCGACGAAGTCGGGGGAAGGCTGCGCGGCGTTGACCGTGATCGATCGTGTGGTGGAGTCGGTGCCACCCGGACCGGTCGCGGTGAGACGCACCGTGTACGTGTCGGCGGAGCTCCATGAATGGGAGGCGGATGCCGAGGTCGACGTCGAACCATCACCGAAGTCCCAGCTGTACGAAGTCGCATCGTCCGAGCAGTTCGAGAACGACACGCTCTGGTTGACCGTCACCGTGGTTGCGCTGGCGGTGAAGCACGCCACCGGTTCCGGCTCGGGCGACGTCACGGTGATCGTGCGCGTGGCGGTGTCGGTTCCACCATCACCCTCGGCAGTGAGACGCACCGAGTACGTGCCGGCTGCGTCCCACGAATGCGATGCGGATGCGGAGTAGGACATCTCACCATCGCCAAAGTCCCAGTGGTACGACGAGGCGTCGCTCGAGCAGTTGGAGAACGACACGCTCTGGTTCACTTCGACCGAGGTCGACGATGCGGCGAAGCAGGCGTCCGGTGCCGGGGCAGCGGGTGCGTCGGTCGGGGTGGGCGATCCGTTTCCTCCGCCGGGAGCGTCGGTCGTGGCGGGCGCATCGGTCGCGCCGGGAGCGTCGGTGGTTCCGGGCTCGTAGTTGTTCCCCGGGTCTTCTGTGGTGGGGGACGACGTGTTCTCCGATGGCGCGGCGGTCACGGCTGTCGCTGCAGTGACCGTGACCGAGCGGCTCACCGAGTGCATGCCGCCCGGGCCCTCTGCGGTCACCTCGACCATGTAGGTGCCGGGCCGACTCCAGTAGTGCGTGGGCGCCTCCCACGTCGAGGTCTGGCCGTCGCCGAAGCTCCAGTTGTAGGAGGAGGCATCGTCGGAGCAGTTGGAGAAGGACACCGGCTGGCCGACCTGCACCGTCGCCGAGGTCACGTTGAAGCAGGCGACGGGAATCGGAGCGTCTTCCGGAGCGATGGTGATGGTTGGCGGGTCGATCGTGATGGCACGCGTTGTGGTGTCCTCGCCGCGGTCGTCCCGGGCGGTCAGGCGCACGGCATACGTGCCCGGTTCGTCCCACGTGTGCGACACCTCGGAGCCCGTGGCGGTGGTTCCGTCCCCGAAGTCCCACTCGTAGGTGACGCTCTCGTCTGTGCACGTTGAGAAGGACACCGTCTCGCCGATGACGGAGGCGGTGGAGCTTGCGCCGAAGCACGCCTCTGGAGGGGGCGCCGCGACCGTTGCGACCTCGGTGGTCGTGGTCTCCTCCGTCGCGCCCTGGACGACGGTTTCCGGTCCTGCATCCTCCGACGCACCGTTGTCACGGGCGAGGAAGAAGATGCCGGCGAGCCCGACCAGGAAGACCACGACGGCCGCACCTGCGAACTGCATCCATGCGGCAGGCGCACGATCGTCATCGTCTTCTTCGGTGAGCACGATTGGCTCGGTTGGACCTGTGGTGACCGCAGCACCGTTCGAGCCGTTGGTTGCTGCGGCGGCGGAACCCGTGGCTCCATCGACTCCGGCAGCAGCGAAGGCGAGGTCGAGGTTGCGACGCGGCACCGCAACGGTGACCGGCGCAGCCGGAACGGCGGCACCGGAGTTGGTGACCGCGGCTCGGAGGCGGTTGGCGAACTCGGCGGCACTTGCCGGCCGGTCGGCCGGGTCCTTGGCCATCGAGACCGTCACCAGGTCGGCGACGGGATGCGGGATGTCGGGCTCTGCGCTGAGGTCCGGCGGAGCATCGTTGACCACGCGCATCATGACCGCGGCGTCGGTGTCGTTCTCACCGGTGATGAACGGCGGGGTGCCGGTGACGAGCGCGGCGAGGGTTGCGCCGAGTCCGTAGACGTCGCTGACCTCGGTGGCCTCGTCGCCGCGGAATCGTTCCGGCGGCATGAAGGACGGCGTGCCCATCGACTTCGACGACTTCGAGGTCGACGTGTCGAGCAGCTTGGCGATGCCGAAGTCCGCGACCCGTGGGACGCCTTCCTGGTCGACGAGGATGTTGCCGGGCTTCAGATCCCGATGCAGGACGCTCTGCTCGTGAGCGAACTCGACGGTCTCGGCCACCTGCACCATGAGTTGGCTGGCGGTCTCCCAGTCGAGGGCACCTTCGGATTCGATGCGGTCCTGGAGGGAGCCCTCCATGATCGGCATCAGGAAGTACGGCTCTTTGCGATCCGTCATGCCGGCGTCGAGGATCGGGACGATGCCGTCGCGGGTGGACAGCCGGTCGAGCGTTTCCTTCTCGCGTTCGAAGCGGCGCCGTTCCTTTTCGGAGTCTGCGGACGCTCGCAGCAGCTTCACCGCGACGTGCTCGCCGGTGTCGAGGCGGCGGGCGGCGAAGACGTTGGCGGATCCGCCGGCGCCCAGATGCACGGCAGCCGAGAGGCCTTCGATGCCGAGATCGATCGTCTCCTGCTCACTCATTGCTGCACATCACCTCCCACCAACTCTCATGAAACCACGAGACTCAGCCGCGCGCCACCATCAGGCGTCACACCAGAGTGGCACTTCCGGAGGCCGAGGAGAAGGGGCGATCTGCCTCACACAGGGAGTGTCACCGGAATGAAACGAACGTCGACCCCATCGGTCACCAACCGCATGACACCGTCGTCCTCAGCCGGGACGATCGCCTGCGATGCGTCGCCGATGTCGGCCTGAACCACGCGAAGCGTTCCGGCCCGCCCGACCTCGCGACCTCGAGCCGCCCCGCCGAGCCCAGCGGTGCGGCCGGGTTCGTACGAGACGACGAAACCGTCGAACTCCGGGACCGTTCCGTCGTCGCGGGGAACGGCCGTCCGCTGCGGCGCCAGAAAGCTCCACCCGCTGAGCGTGGGGTCGATTCCGAACAGGACGATGGGAACGTCCGGATGGTACGCAGCGAACTCGTTGAGGATTGCCCGGAGCAGACCTCGTGCCAGTGCGGGCGGCCCACCGAGCGCCGTGACCCGACCCAACAGCGGCAGGACGATCGGCACCCACGGGTCGACGGCGACATCCGCGATCATCGACTCCGCTTCGGCCCGCTCGGCGGATCGGAGCCGGCGCGGGGTCCGAAGGTCGATCAGCGATGCCTGCGGCCCGTAGCCAAGCGTGACTCGCCCGTGGAGTGCGTCGGACTCGTCCCGGGGATGAATGCGGTCGGGGGCCGTTCGTGTCCAGGCAACGGTGCGTGGCCCGCTCGGCTGCGCCAGTCGTCGCGACCGCCGAACGGTGTCCGCCAGGGCGGTGAGATCCCCGGTTCGTTCCTGCAGTGCGTCGACCCACTCGCGACCGGAACGGCTTCCACGCACCCGGCGCAGCAAGCCGCCTTCGTCGTTCAGCGGCGGCATGCTCCACGACTCGGCGAGCAGTTCGGGCGCCGGCATCGAGACGAGGGGACCATCGAGCAAGAAGAGGGTCGACCCGACTTCGATGACCGAGCCCGGTTGGACGGGCGTGGGGGCTTCGATTCTGATGCCGTCGATGTAGGTGCCGTTGGTCGAGCCGAGATCGGTGACCGTGACCTCGTCTCCCGTGCGACTGACATCGAAGTGTTCCCGGGACATGATGGGGTCGGGGACGGTCAGCACATGCGAGTCGGTGGATCGCCCGATGCGTACCGAACCCTCGGGCAGGTCGAGCGTCTCCCCTGCCGTTGGCCCGTTCAACACGACGAGGTAACGAGCCTGCACGGCTGCCTGCAGCTGTGACACGTCGATGGTGAGTTCGGGCATGACGGCCGGTTCGACATCGAGCTCGCCGGTTTCGATGAGGGCCGGGGAGTCGAGAATCTGCTGGGTTCGCGTTGCGGTGACCGCCGCAAGCGGCCGACTCGACAGCGCTGCACCCATGGCGACCGCCTGCTTCGGGTGCGTGTCGACGACCACACGAACACCCAGCCGGGCCGAGAGGCGTTCGGCGATGAGGGGCACGCGCGAGGAGCCGCCGACGAGGAGGATCGAATGGAGGTCGTCGGCGGCGAGGTCGGCCGAGTGCAGGGCGAATTCGAGCGAGTCGAGCGTCTGGTCGACGAGCGGTGACACCCGCGCTTCGAAGTCGGCGCGGTGGACGACGACCTGTTCGGCGTGGCCCGGGAGCACGATCGGAATCAGCGCCGACGAGGAGTACGACAGCCCGACCTTGGCCTGGGTGCACTCCTCCTTCAATCGGGCCATCGCCCGGACGGCCTCGGGATCTGTCGGATCGAGCTCGTCGAAGAGCTCACCCACGAACTCCTTCACCATGTTGAGCACGACCTCGTCGAAGTCCAGCCCGCCGAGCCAGTCCAGCCCCTGCGGTTCGCCACGAATCGAGTACGTCTCGCCCGAGAGCTGCAGGATCGCCGCGTCGAACGTGCCGCCGCCGAGGTCGTAGACGGCGATGTTGCCGCCATCGGGGACGAGCGCGGCCTTGTCCACCTGCCGATCGTGGTAGTGGATGGCGGCGGCGACCGGTTCCGTGATGAGCGTCATCGACGGGATCGCCAGCTCGGTCGCCATCTCTCGCAGCAGACTGAGTCGGTGATCGCGCCAGGTCGCCGGGTGCGTGATGACCACCTTGCTGGCGGTGCTGCCCTCGAGGTCGGCAACCCGTTCGAGCACCTCGCGAAGCAAGAGTGACGTGAGCTGTTCCGGCGCCCAGGCGTCGCCGGCCACGATCAGCGGCGTCGGGTCGCCGAATCGACGTTTGAACTCGCGGGCAACCCGGTCGGGTTGTGTCGCCGCAATCGCCAACGCCTCGACCCCGACAACCGCAGCCGTCCCGTCGATGGGTGGCGCGACGAGCGAACGAATCGCGAAGCGGTCATGGGCCAGATCGACGATGCGGGCACCGACACCGTCCGCGACGGCGGCCGCCGTGTATGTCGTCCCCAGATCCACCCCGACCGTGTACCCCACCTCCACACCCTAGATCGACACGGTGGACGGACGCCGCTCCCGGGTCCCCGGGGAAGTCCCTGCGCCGAACGACTCATTTCGTCGCCTCATTTTCACTTTGCGTGATGATCGTGCCACTCTCAGGATTGGGTGGGGCGAGTAGAGGGGCGAGAGATGCGACAGATGGTGGCGACGGGACGAGGGGTCTCACGATGACGACGTTCGATCTTCGACACACCGACTCGACCACACACCGATTCCAGTGGGAATCGATCGTGGGAGTTGCCGTGGTGATGGCAATGGCCGCCGTGGTGATCACCGGGCAGCCCGGTGAAATCGGCGCAGACATGCAGGCGGCCGTCCGCT
>CALBVR010000214.1 GCA_937969565.1 uncultured Acidimicrobiales bacterium
TCGGCGACGTCTGGGCCGAGCAAGAGCGTGCCATCCTCGCTGAAGAGCTCCTCGGCCGGCTCGGCGCTCGCCTCAACCCAACCCCTGTAGAGACCGAGTCCGCTGGCCACCTCTTCGAGATTTCGTGTCGAGAGGTCGATCTCGGTCACTTCCCCGTCGCGCACGATGATGTCAGCGACACCGTGCTGATCCGGGACAGTTCCTCCGAGCATGGTGAACTCAATCCGCCAGTCACAAGAAAGTGCTGTCGATTCCGATTGTGCGATCGCCCTCTCCTCACATCCCGCAAAGCTGACATCAACCAGTTCTGCGATGGCCTCATCGGTGAGGACTTCGTAGTCCGGCCCTGATCCGAACTCGATGCCTTCCATGTTCAGCGCCATGTCGGGGGCCAGCAGCTCCTGGAAGAGACTCACCGAACCGACGGTCGACGACTCACTAAGCAACTCGGCAACAGTTTCTCCGGTAAGCCGAACCGGGGTCGACTCGACAACTTCTACCTGCCGCTCTTCAAGCTCCGACCGATCGATTGTCTCCAGACCTCGATCCTGTCCATCTGGCAACAAGAAGAGCACGGCCAAGATCATGCCGACCGCGGCGGCAACGGCAACGAACCACGGAATCACCGCATTCCGGTTGCGTGTACGAACAGCATGCGGCGCCCGACCATTGCCGACGACGCGCTCGGGGTTCGGTGAATCCGTCCCGAAGTCGAGGACGCGTTCCCTCGACACTTCGTCGAGGAATCCGGCGTAGGCCGCCAACTGCTGTTCGAGCTGTTCGCTATGCATCGTCGACCCCCAGCGAGTCACGGAGTTTCGCCATGCCACGTTCCACGTGCGCTTGCACGGTGGAGATGCCGACATCCATGAAGTCGGCCACCTCCCGGAACGTCCAGCCATACCCCGAGGTGAGCAACACCGCGGTCCGTTGCTTCTCGGAGAGGCTGGAGATGGCGGCGGGCAACCCCGGTTCGATCCAGGGTTCCCGATTCGGTTCCGGTGCCGGGAACAGCCGCTGGGTCCGCGATTTCTTGCGGGCCACATTGCGACCGATCCCGAACACGTATCCCGCCGGGTTGGAGCTGTTGGACACACGGTCCCACTTCTCCCACGCGATTGCCATGGCTTCCGCCGCAGCATCGGTGCCGACCTCGGGGCCGAAGGCAGCCACCAGTGCGTGTCGGATCCGATCGCCCGATGCACTGGTGAACTCCGCAAACGCACGCTCGACCTGTGTCGACTGGTTCACGGTTCCTCGCCCCCTGATCACAACACTAAGTGCCAGCCGGGCCCGTTTCATACGACACGAAATCGAGAAGTTTCTTTGACTAGGCCCCCAACCCCACACACCAGGACGGGTGAAGGGGTCGCGTCTCACTTTCACCAGAACGGGTGAAGGTGAGACGCGACCCCCCTTTCACCGATCACGTGGGCCGACCGATCAGAGCTCGGTGACGTCAGCGTCCATGTCGATGATGATGCGGCTGCCGCGATCCCAGGTGAGATAGTTCCAGGCCCAGTTGACCAGGACGTTCGCCCGGTTGCGGAAGCCGACCAGCATGACGAGGTGAAGCCCGAGCCAGGCGACCCATCCGGCGAACCCGCCGAAGCTGCGTCCATTCGGAAATTCGACGACGGCCGCGTTGCGCCCGATGGTCGCCATCGATCCCTTGTCCTTGTAGCGGAACGGGCCATGTGCGCCGGCACCATCGGCGATGACCCCGGCGACGTGAGCGCCCGCCTGGATCGCCCCCGGCGCCACCTGTGGAACGAGTTCGTCCTCGGTCCAGTGCGCCGCGGCGAGGTCGCCGATGACGAACACGTCGGGCCGGTCCGGCACCCGCAAGTGCTCGTCGACGACGATGCGTCCCCCTCGGGTCGTCTCGAGGCCGAGTCGTTCCGCCATCGGGTTCGCCCGAACCCCTGCGGCCCAGACGACCGTGTCGGTCTCGATGAGCGTCCCGTCGCCGAGCTCGACCGAGTGAGGCGTCACAGCAGCGACCTGCGCGGAGGTCTGCACGTCCACGCCCATCTTTCGGAGTCGCCGTTCGGCCCGCTCCCCCGACCTCGGGCCGAACGCGCCGAGTAGGCGATCCTGGCCTTCGACGAGCACGACCCGGGCCGGCTCGTCGGCGAGTTCGGGGAAGTCGCGGTCGAGGACTCGATCGAACAATTCGGCGAACCCTCCCGCCATCTCGACGCCCGTCGGTCCGCCACCAACGAGCACGACGGTGGTGGCTGCACGCCGTTCGGCAGCGTCGGTGCTTCTGGACGCCCGCTCGAAGTTGCCGAGCACGTGGTTCCGAATCTGCATCGCCTCAGCGGCGCTCTTGAGGCCGAACGCATGCTCGGCGACTCCGGGAACGCCGAAGTCGGCGGTGACCGCGCCGAGGGCGAGGATCAGCGCGTCGTAGGGAATCGGCTCTCCGATCTCGGTGCGGACCTGCTTCGCCTCGAAGTCGACGTCCACGACGGTCGCCTGCATCGCCCGAGCATTCGTCTGCTTGTGGAAGATGCCGCGGGTGGCGTGGCAGATGTCGTCGCTGTCGAGGCCGGCGGTGGCGACCTGGTAGAGCAGCGGTTGGAAGGTGTGGTGGTTCCGCTTGTCGATGACCGTGACATCGACGTCGGCGTCCGACAGTTCGCGTGCGACTTCGAGCCCGCCGAACCCGGCCCCCACGATGACCACCTGTCGCCTTGTCATGTTCCACCATTCCCTTCGCTTGTGAATCTGTTCACAAAGTCAGTATGCCGGAACTTTGCACGCTTGTGAAGTGATTCACAAGCAGTCTTTTCCTCGACACCGACGAGAACTAGCCTTCCGTCAATGGGTGGAGACCACAAGCGTGCGAGTGAACGTCGTCTCGACCACCTCCGCGCCCTTCGCTCCGAACACGGCATCAACCGTCGGCCACCCGTTCCCGACGAACCCGCGCCCGCGCCACCCGCCTCCGAGCCGGTGCCGCCGCCGGTACCCCCTCCCCCGATGGCACGCGAGCACGTTGCTCCCCGCCGCCCCGAACCCGAGAGCGTGGACATCGCGCAGGTGAAGTACGAGATGGAGCTCGCGGATCACCGTCAGACCATGGCTCGGCTCCTGGCTGAAAAAGATCAGACGATCGACGCGCTGCGTGAACTCGTCACAGAACTCCGCTCCCAGCTCGACCGAGAACGCAACAACTGAACGAGAACCCCCATGTCCGACCCACTGCTCGACCTCCTCGCAACGCTCACCGTTCCCCACGAGATCGTCCCCTGCGACCCCGAGCTGGCCGACACGGCCCAGTTCTGCGAGGCCTACGGCTACGAGATGCACGACTCGGCGAACACGATCCTCGTCGCAGGCAAGAGCGAACCGCCCGTGCACGCTGTCTGCATTCTCCTCGCTCACACCAGGCTCGACGTCAACAAGGTCGTGCGCAAGAAACTCGGCACCCGCAAAGCCTCGTTCGCCGACGGCGCCACCACCGAAGCCCTCACCGGCATGACCATCGGCGGCGTCACGCCATTCGGGCTGCCGGCCGACCTCCCGCTGTGGGTTGATGCGCGGGTCATGGAGCGGGATTCGATCGTGCTCGGAGGAGGCAGCCGCGACCGCAAGGTGATAGCGCCACCGGCCATCCTCAGCGAGATCGGTGCCGAGATCGTCGAGGACCTCGCTCGCATTCCGCCACCGCCGACGGAGTGATCGAAGATCGCAGCTAGGCGGCGGGGCGCCCGCGGTCCAAGAGGCCCTTCGCCGCATAGAGCTGGTCATCAGCCAGCCGGAAGAGATCTTCGGCGGTCACCGCATCATCGCGGGTGAAGGCCGTCCCGAGACTCACGCCAACCTGACCCTCCCCTCTCGTGCCGACAAGCGATTGCAGCATGTCCGCTCGAACGCGGGCAGCAGCGCCACCGACATCTTCGGGAGCGCTCACCTCGACGATGAGTGCGAACTCGTCACCACCGATTCGTGCGAACAGTTCGTGTTCCCGAGCGGAGACTTCGCCCGCTTCGGCGACCGCTTTCAGCAGCGCATCGCCGACGGCATGCCCATGCTGATCGTTCATCTGCTTGAACCGATCGAGGTCGAACAGCACCAGGCCGACGCCCGTGCCGGTCCGCTCCAGACGAGCGAAGGCTTCCCGCATTCGACGGTTGTAACGTGCCCGATTCGCCACGCCCGTCAGCGGATCGGTCAGGGACAGATCCTCCAGCCGCGCCGCCTCGGCCCGAAGACGCTCGACCTCGGCTTCGGCCGCCATCAACTTCATTCCCGCCCGAACGTCCGACCGGAGGTAGGTGTCCTTCATGTCCACGACGAGTTTGTCCAGGGCGGTTGCGGAACGCAGACCGAGATCCGCGTTCGCCCGGCGGACGGCCAATCGAAAGTCGCCCCAAAGCGACCAGAACGCAGACTCGTCCACGCCCCAGCGTCGGCCGCATGCGAGCACCCGATCCGCGCTGTCGCGTCGGGACAGAAGCTCGGCAACGGCGGTGCCGAACCCCACAGATGCCTGAAACCGTCCGAGGGATCGGTCGGTTCGCTGCTCGATCGAATCGACCCGGCTCGCGACGCCACGCTGCAGATCCTCGGGAATCTGCCACTTGTCGAGAAGGAAGAGGCCCAGGTCCGGGGCGCTGATCCCGAGGCGCGACCGTAGCGCGGCGTTCGAGGGGAGCCCGCCCGCCTCCTCCCACGCGTCGGCGATGACATCCGGCGCAGCGTGCAGCATCGCCAGTTCGCCCACGAACGAGAGCAACCCGGCGACGAACGCTTCATCGTCTCGTCCGGTCCCGATCTGGGCAGAGAACGTCCGGCCACCTGCACCGGCGATCGCTCCGGCGCCAACGACGCCGGCCACCGCCTCGGAAGGAGCGGAGGCTTCCCACAGTTCGCCCATCACTGCGACGCCGACGGCGAGCAGCTTCAGGTTGCGCAAGCCGAGGATTGCCGACGCCCGGGCAACACTCGTGGTCGGTTCCCGCACTCCGTAGTAGGGCGAGTTGGCGACTTGGAGAATGCGGGCCAGTAGCGCCGGATCGCGCTCGGCGACGCGCGCGACATCGGCTGCGCCGACGGCATCGTCGTCGCACATTCGAATGAACTCCATGGCCACGCCGGGCAGCGATGGGAGTTGATCGATGAGATGGGGGTCGATCACCCCCTCGGTTGCCGCCATTCCGATTCCTCCGCCAGCACTCCATCGGCTGCAGCAGAACGACCGTGAGGTCAATCGTTGGCGGAATCCGGAGTCGTCGTGCGCAGCTCGATGCGGGTCCACGCGCCCACGAAGATCGCAGTGCCAGCCGGGAGCGGTACCGCTATGCCCTTCGGGAGTTCCTCGGTGCTGTCTCCGAGGTACGTGCCGTTGGTCGATCCGAGGTCGGTGATGGTCCACTCCCCCGCAGCGGCTCGCCGCAGCCGTGCGTGCGTCGTCGAGACGGCGGGATCGCTTGCATCGTCAGCGAAGGCCGATCGCAGGTCGATCTCCGGGAAGACCCCTCTGCTCTGGCTGCGCCGCCCGATGAGGATGTCCGAGGTGGGCAGCACGATCTCGACGGGTTCCGGTACCGGACTCGGCACATCGACACCTTCGAACCGCATCCGTTCGAAGAAGCCGGGATCCACGCGTACGACGGCCACGTCATTCGAAAGCGGCCCGGGCGCCTCCTCGATCGGCTCGACACCCGTCGGTGTCGGCTCGACGGGGTCCGGGAGTGTGCCCGACAGGAAGTCGTATCCGCAGCTCTCGCAGAAGACGTCGGCCTCTGCGTGCGGGGTGGAACAGTTCGGACACTCCATCGGCTCAGCCCTTCCGGTTGACTCGAACGGTCCGGGTCGAGCGAACATCGAGCGCCATCGCGTCGGCCTCGTCGACCGCCCGCTTCAACCGAACCGTGCCGGTCTTCGGGTCATCCACCTCGACGACTCGTTGCAGCAGCCGCACGGTGTCGTCGTTGCCGTTCTCATGTGCGAGCTGCACGGCTCGCCCGAGCCGCATGGTCGCCTCCCGCTCGTCGCCGGACTGCCGAGCGGCGAGTCCAGTGGCGATCGCATCGGCCAGCTCGGCCTGTCCGGTGTAGTGGGCCACCTCCCGATTGATTCGGGTGGACAGGCCCTCGTCGTTCGTCCAGACCGCTCGAACGAGCGCCACCGGCTCGCTGACGTCGTTCACGGCGAGCATGACGCGGGCGGCGAGGCGCTCATCGCCGACATTGCCGAGGGGGATGCGAATTCGCACGTGGTAGTCACGGGTCTCGCCGTCGCCCCAGGAGCCCAGCGGATAGTCCGCAGTGAGCGCATCGACCGCCTCGGCTTTGGAGGTGAGATCGTCGAGCGTCGGCGCCACCTGCTTGACGAATTCGATTTCCGAGCCCTTCGGGTTCCAGAGACGAAGCGCCACGTTCGTGACCGACTTGCTCATGGTCTGCTCCGTGAGCGCCCGGAACTCGGATTCCATATCGTCGGGGCTCGGGATGATGTCGGTCGTGCCGAGGAGCGCGTTGGAGATCTTGCGGAGCTCATCGACCTCCCATTTGTCTCCGAGACCGCGGCAGTCGCATTCGAACACGCCCACGCAGTCGGCGATCGCCGCGTCGAGCTCCCAAGCCTGCTCGTGTTCGTTTCGGCCGTCGGTAAGGAGGATCACGTGGGCAACCGCATCCTGGTGGCCTTCGATCAGACTGCGAGCGCCTCGCAACCACGTGCCCATGGCCGTACCGCCATCGCCCTGGACCTCGGCGACGAAGCGCTTTGCTTCTTCCCTCGTCTTCGGGCTCGCCACCTCGAGACGTGGCGCGCGTGGATAGAGCACGCGGGCCTCGTGGTTTCCGGCCACCACGGCGAACTTCACGCCGTCGCGCAGCACATCGATGGCCGCCGCAGTCGCCTGTCGGGCGGAGGCGATCTTGGCGCCGCCGCCCTCGTTCATCGAGCCGGAGACGTCGATGACGATGACCTCGACGACTTCGGCGACGGGCTCAACCGTGCCGCCTTCGGTTGCGGTGACCGTCACCACCGCATCGACCACCTGACCGCCCTCGGGCAGGTATTCGTTCTGAAAGACGTTGGCGTTGAATTGGGTCATGGGGATGCCTCCGGGATTGCGATGACGACGCTGATGTTGTCCTGTCCGCCGGACTCGTTGGCGAAGGCCACCAAGGCTTCGGCGAGCGCGAGCGGGTCGGGATCGTCCCGCTCGGCGATTCGCTCGCGCAGTTCCTCAGCGGACGCTGCGTAGTTCCACAGGCCGTCGCTGCAGATCAGCAGGCGACCGCCGTGCTCGTGCGTTGTCGTCGCGAGCGATGGTGTGGTGTCCATCGAGTCGGCGCCCAACCACTTCGTGATGCTGTGCGCACGGGGATCGAGCTTCGCCTCTTCCGCGCTCATGGTTCCTTCCGCCACCTGCATGGCCGCCCAGGAATCGTCTGCGGTGAGCTGCGTGGCCTGCTCCTCGGTCAACCAGTAGGCGCGGCTGTCGCCGAGCCAGGCGACATGGGTCCGAACGATGTCGTCCATCGGCACGACGACTGCGGCAGCGATGGTGGTCGATGCAGCGCCTTGACCACCGACCACTTCGGGAACCGCGGCCGCAGCCGTCTGGGCTGCAGCGATGGCGGTCACGAGCACGGCGTCCCAGTCGCCGGGGTCATCGCCTGCAGCAGCAACCAGCGTGTCTCTCGCTGCTTCCGCTGCGGCGAGCGAGGCGTCCTGCGGATCATCGGTGCTGCTCACACCGTCGCAGACCACCCCGACGAGGATCTGACCGACCCGTCCGATCGCGAACGCGTCTTCGTTCTGATGGTGGCGTTTGCCCCGATCCGTCGCCCCGGCGACAGGACCGTCTGCATCGGTCAGGTGATCTCGGGGCGCCGGCTGTTTTCGCCCGCACTGCCCACACCAGCCGTCGTCGGAGATCTCCGAATGGTCGGCACCACACTCCACACAGGGCGGACCTTCGACCGGAGCGTGTTTCCCCGCGAAATCGGCACCGCACGCTTCGCACCACGCTGCGTCCGGGCTCGTCGCCGGCGTTGCGCACGCCGGGCAGATGCGAATCTCGACGGTCATCTCATACCAACGATCTCGGCCGCACCTGATTCGCTCGATCCACCAGCGCAAACCGCTCCTCGGCCGTCGCGGCGACGCGAGCCAAATCCCTGTAGGTCTGCTCCAGGCTGCGGCGGATGCCATCGGCGGTCATCGAATGGCCGAAGACGTTCGACTGCGCCGATTCGGGGATGCTGCCGTCTTCCACACCGGCGAGTGCGCCCTCCAGCACCTCGAGGGCGAGGCGGGCCTTCTCGGCGGTGTCGATCCTTGCCTGCTCGATCGTCTGGGCTGCGGCCTGGATGTCGTCGACGGTTGGCGGAGCCCCGGACTCCGCTGATCCGACGAGGGCGCGGGCGGAAGCGACCTGCGCCTCGGTGAAGGTGGCGGAGCTGGTGGGCACGAGACGATAGGCCTGCACCGCACCCTGCCGATCACCGGACGCCGCTCGGCAGCGGGCCAGCCCGAACGCCGCGCTGACGAAGGAGGAGTCCACTCCCATCACTTCCGAATACACCTCGGCGGCACGCTGGAAACGGCCTGCGGTTTCTGCAGCGAGCGCAACGGCCAACTTCGGCGCGAGCTCGCCAGGCAGTTCAGTCCACACCCTGCTGAAGCCCTCGGCGGCCAGCTCGGCATCGCCCCGGCGCATCTGCACCACCGAGCGATACCAGGTGATCCGCCAGTCCCAGGGGTTGCTCAGCTCGATCGCCCGGAGCAACGCCTCCGGGTCCTCTCCCGCCTGGATCAGGATGCGAACGCGACGCAGTCGAACCTCGTCGGTGTCGGGCACCGTGCCGGCGGCGACTGCCTCGTCCAGCAACTCGAGCACCCGGTACGGGTCGGCGTCGGGAAGGTCGTAGAGGAAGGCGGCGCCGGGATCGGTCGGGTCGATCTTCGGTTGCGGCAGCACCCGCCAATCCGTCGTTGGCACGGATGCGTCGTCCAACAGGAGCGACGGCAGTTGGTCACCGCCGAAGAGGTCGCTCGACGTCGGCCGCGGTTCACTCGACTGCAGTGCGACGATCTCGCGAAGCACGCCGCGCAACTGGTCCGCCATCTCGTCGGCGCTTTGAAACCGATCGTCCGGGTGCTCGGCGGTCGCCTTCAGGAGAAAGCGGTACAACGATTCCCATCGGTCGAACAGCGGCTCGCTGGCCGGTTTCGGGAGGGCATAGAGATGGTCGCCTGCATGGAAGACGAAGTTCAGCGAGAGGACGGCGAGCGTACGGCCAACCGTGTAGAGGTCGGACGCCACCGACGGTCCGAGCGACGCGACCTCCGGCGCCTGGAATCCCTGAGTTCCGAAGATCGCGGCGTCGGCATCGTCGGCCTGCATGACGCCACCGACGTCGATCAACTTGACCGAGTCGGCGACCGCCATCACGTTGGCGGGCTTCAGATCGTTGTAGACGAGCCCCAACCGATGCAGATATCCGAGGGCGGGCAGAACGCCGAGCATGTAGGCGATGGACGTCTCGATCGGGAGCGGGTCGGGCACGCCACCGTTCGCCCGCCGTCGGTCCTTCAGCTTGGAGTTCAGCGACTCGCCGCCCACGTACTCCATCACGATGTAGCCGGCGCCCGCCCAGGTCACGAAGTTGTAGATGTTCACCACGCTGCCGTGCTGAATGCGAGCGAGGAACTGTCGCTCCGCAACCGCGGACGCAACGGCATCCGGGTCGTCTTCGTTGAGCAGTCCCTTCAGCACGACCCAACGGTCGGAAACCGCCTTGTCCCGCCCGAGGTAGATCCAGCCCATACCGCCGTGGGCGATTGGGCCGAGGATTTCGTACTGTCCGGCAACCACGTCGCCGCGGGCCAGCTTCGGCTCGTTCGTGATGAAGTCGAACGGGGTGCGACAGGAACCGCAGAAGCCTTTCGCCCGACCGGGCTGATCTGCGCTACCCCGACCGACCGGCCGTTCGCAGTTGCCGCAGAATCGTTCCTCCTCGGGCGTCGCCGCGAGGACGCTTGCGATCTTCTCGGCGCTCATCACCGCTGCCGCCGGGTCGCCCACCTGCGTCGGGGCAACGGTCACCAGACCGGCTCCGAGCTCGGTACCGGCTCCGCTCGTTCGGTGGCTCGCCGTCCGGCGGCTGGTCGTCAGCGTTCCCGTGGCTTGCAGGCGTCGGGAGGTGTCCGGGGGAACCGGCGCCGCGATCGATGGAGCCGCCGTGGTCGACGTGCTCACCGCCTGCGAGCCACCACCCGTCGGCGACGGTGCAGCGGCGGTCGGTTGCAGACCACACGTGTCGCAGTAGCCGTCAGCGGCGACCGTGCCATCGCATGTCGCGTCGGTGCAAGCTCCCCCCACTGGCACGGCCACGCGTTGCGGGGCCGGTGTGGAAGCGCTCGCGGCCGGCGGAGACGGTGCGGATTGCGCGGGCGCCGCGGTCGGTGGTGGTGGGGCCGACGGTGTCGGTGCGGCCGGCGCCGGCGCGTAGCCACACGTGTTGCAGTAGCCGTCGGAGAGGATCGTTCCGCCGCAGCCCTCTCGTGTGCACGCCGTGGTCATGGGGCGATCGTAGACGACACGCGTCGCTCAGGAATCGAGGCTGCGACCGAACGCCGCGTCAGGCCGACAACGCGTCGGCGAGACGTTCCAGATCCGCTGCCGCGACGGCGAGGTCGGTTGGCCGGGTGTACAGCTCGTTCTCGAGCCGGTCGACGAGGTCCGACAGCTCCGGTTCGTCCGAGCGAAGCGTTGCATCCAGCTTCACCTTGTATGCCTTGAGCCGACCGCGGAGCTCGTCACGTTGGGTGAGCGGCGCACGGTTCTGTTCAACGGCCCGCCGAAGCTGATCTCGAAGTCGCATGGCCGTCTGCATCCAATCGTCGAGCTCGGCTCGCACCACCTGCCAGTTGAGGTCAGGCTCGTGAAAACGCCCAGCGCGAGAGGCCAGCCCGTTCGGCCCGTCGATGATGGCTGGTGACGGGACCCGCACCAAACCGTCTTCGGGCCGCACTTTCGCGTGCGCCTCGCTGTACGCCGCCGCAGCCCGCGCTCGCAACCGACGAAGCTCCGCCACCAACAGAGCGACGGACGACAGGTCGACGTCCAAACGCTGATGGCTCCGTTCGTGACGGGCCACTTCCTCCACGGCTTCGTCGACCAACCGGTCGAGCTCCGGCCCGACGCGTTCGGACAGGCTCAGCGGATCATCGGCGACGGTGGAGCGCACGGCGTCCAGCCGCTGGCGCGCCCGGGCCACTGCCGGAACCCGCAGACCCAGTCTGTTCACCACCTCCGAGGCCTCGGCGAGCGAACGATCCGCCGCATCCATTCGGGGGAACATGTCTCGCCAGACCTCGTCCACTGCCGCCACGCCGTCCCGAATGGGCTCGTAGGCGGACCGCATCTTCTCGATCAGCTGGTCGATCGTCAGCTGTTGCTCGATCTCGTCCGGGGTCAGCAGGTCGCGCCCCTCGATGGCCCCTCCGCTCGTACGCAGCTCCACTGATGGCCCCACCAGAAGCGAATGCATGGCCCGACGCTCCTCCGCACTCCAACGGGAGCCGGCGTCTCGGGCAGCCTGACGGCAACCGTCGAGCGCTTCATGCAACAGCGACAGCCACGCCCACACGTTGGCCGATTCCGACATCGGACCGTTCATCCGGCGCCCGGTCAGTCCACCCATTTCCCCAGCAGCGAGCAGTCGATACGTGGGGTGCTCTTCCAGCTCCACGAGATTGGCCGAGATTCTCTGCTCCGCCTCGACGAAGCGCTGCAATCGACGCTCGAGTTCTGCCTGCTCCACGATTCCTGCTCCCTGACACTGCACCCACGAGCGCACAAGAAACCTAGTGCGATACCGCGACGGAGCCGGGGTCTCGCCACCGCCGGTCCGCCATCTCCTACGATGGCGCGGTGGCAACGCAAATGACCATCGGCGGAGTCGAGCAGCGTCTCTCGCTGACCCGGCTGCGAACCACTCCGGCCATCATGCGCAGCTTCTCGATCGCCATCACCGTGGTGATCGCACTCGCATCGGTCTTCGCCTTCCTCGCTGCGCAAGAGCTCGTCCGCAGCACGGACGAGCTCGAGCAGAACGTGGTTCCGGTCCTCATCACATCGCAGGGACTCGTCGCGAGCCTCGCCGAGGCTGATGCCGCAAACACCTCCGTGTTCCTCTCTGGCTCCAACGAGGACCGTCAGCAGCGCCGGTTGTACGAACTCGCCGTCGAACGGGCACCGCGCCAGATCGAAGACGTGTCTGCACTCATCGGAGACGACGTGTCAGCCCACGAGGCGTTGAAGGACGTTGGCAGTGGGCTGACCTCCTATGTCGCAACCGTCGAACAGGCCCGAGCTGCGAACCTCGCCGGCGATCCCGATGCCACTCGACAGCTGGCTGAGGCGATCAACCTCATGAACGGCAGCGATGGAATGCTCGATGCCGTCGACGCCGTCACCGCGCAGGCGACCGTCAGTTTCGACACCGTCGATGACACCGCCGACGTCCTCGTTCTTCTTGCACTGATCGGCATCGTCATCGCGTTGGGCGCGCTCGTCCTCGGCCAGGTCTGGCTCCAGAAGAAGACCCACCGCACGATCAACCCCGCCATGGCATTGGCGACGGTCATCCTTCTCGCATTGGAAATCTGGATCATCGGCGCCTACCTCGGCCGGGCAAGCGACCTCGATGCGGCGCAGACGGACGCCTCCGACGCCATCTTTGCCACCAGCAGCGTGCAGACCGGCGCATTCGAGTTGAAGACCGGCATCGAAAGCGACCTGATCGGCACCAGCACGCTCAGCGCCGCAGACCGAATCGCCGCCACCGACCAGGTGCAGGCCGAGATCACCAACCTCATCGGTGGCGCCGACAACGCCCGCGAGCTGGCGGCAGCGCAGGAGCTGGAGATTCGCTTTCAGCGCTACGCCACGACGGCGGAGGCGATTGCCAACGATGTCAATGCGGGCCGGACCGATGCTGCAATCGCCCGTTCGGTCGGCGATGGCAACCGCGACTTCAACGGCTTCAACACTGCAGTGGAGAGCGTGCTCTCCGACAACCGCGACCAGTTCTTCGACACCGCCAGCAGCGCCCGCGGCCGACTCAACTGGCTCCGGCTCGGGAGCGTCCTCATCCCGGTCATCGCCGCCGCGCTCGCACTCTGGGGATGGCAGGTACGGATCAATGAATACTGGTAGACGTCTCCGGCCAACCCGCCGGTCCTTCCTCGCCGGAAGCGCAGCCTTCGGCGCCACCCTCCTCGCAGGCTGCGCTGGCGAACGCAGCGTCATCGGCGTGACCGACGATCAGTTCGGCACGCTCCGGGTGCGCAACTGGACCGACTACATCGACCCCGAACTGCTGCCGGTCATCAGCGCCGACATCGGCGTCAGCCTCGACTACGTCGAGTCCTACGAGTCGAACGATGAAGCACTCGAACTCCATCTCAATCAGTTCCTCACGGAGCTCCCGTTCGGCCTCGCCCCGGATTTCGACATCATCGTGCCCACGAACTGGCTGGCCGCCCGGCTCATCGAGGACGGCGCCGCTGAACCACTGCCGATCGAGCTCATCCCGAACCACGTCAACATCGACCCTGCCTATCTCACCAACGATTGGGACCGTGGCTCCCGGTTCCAGATGCCATGGCAGGCCGGTATCACCGGGATCGCCTACGACCCGGCTGCCACCGGCCGTCCGATCGAGTCGATCACCGATCTCTTTGCCCCGGAGTTCTCTGGACGGGTGGCGATGATCGGCGAAATGCGAGAGGCCGTCGGTCTCGGAATGCTGATGAACGGCGACGACCCGACCCGTCCCGACAGCGGGTCCGCTGCCGCCGGTTTCGCCCGAATTGCCGAGGCCGTGGAGCGGGGACACTTCGCCGCGGCCACCTACGGCGACTTCGCGGACGGGCTCGCAACGGGCCGCTATGCGGCGGCGATGGCGTGGTCTGGCGACACGGTGCTTCTCCAGGCCGAGCGCCCCGACATCGAGTTCGTGATTCCGACCGAAGGCGCCATCTCCTGGTTCGACACGATGGTGATCCCGAAGGGCGCTGCAAACGTCGGCTCGGCAGGTCGGTTCATGAACTGGGCGTATGAACCGTCGAACGCAGCGCAGCTGACCAGCTGGGTCCAATACCTGTCGCCCGTCCTCGGGGTCCAGGACGAGCTGCTTGCGCTTGGTGGCGAGGCCGCAGACCTCGCATCAAGTTCCATCCTGTTCCCCGACGCCGCCACCCAGAACCGCCTCTTCACCTGGGGTTCCGGCTTGGATCGGGACGTCGAGGACGCGCTCGAGGCCGACTTCTTCGCTCTGATCGATCCGATCCTCACCGAAGGCTGACATGCACGAACACACCGAAGAGATGCGCGCGCTCGCCGACCGGATCATCCGCACCGCTCGGGACCGTGTCGAGCTCGATCCCATCCCGCTCGAGCATCCGAAGACCTCGGACGAGCTCGACGAACTCTGCGGCGCGACGATCACGCCGGAGGGCATCGGTGGTGATCGGGCTCTCGATCTGTACAACGAGGTCCTCTCCCCCGCCTCCCTGTCCGTCGACTTCACCCGCTATCTCTCCTTCGTTCCGGCCGCGCCGACAGAGGCCGCTGTCCTCTTCGATCTCATCGTGGGGGCCAGTTCGACATACGGCGGTTCGTGGCTCGAGGGTGCCGGCTCGGTCTGGGCGGAGAACCAGGCGCTCGGTTGGCTGCGGCGCGTGGCCGGCATGCCGGAGGGCGCAGGCGGTGTCTTCGTTCCCGGGGGAACCATCGGCAATCTTTCTGCAATGGTGGCGGCGCGCCACGACGCCAACGAGCGACGAGGTGCGGATCGCCCGGCCCGTTGGGCGTTCCTCGCTTCGAAGGAGAGCCACTCCTCGGTGAAGGCAGCGTGCCAGGTGATGGACGCTGACGTGATCCTCGTCGACACCGGCGACGACCGTCGCATGCACGGGCCTGAGGTGGCAGCGGCGCTCGCCGAACACGGCGATCGGGTCTGTGCCGTGGTCGCCACCTCGGGGACGACAAACCTCGGACTGATCGATGATCTCACCTCGATCGCCGATGTGTGTGAGGACGCCGGCGTGTGGCTGCACGTCGATGGTGCATACGGCGGCGCCGGCCTGGCGAGCGAACGGACCCGACCGCTCTTCGACGGTCTCGGACGGGCCGATTCCTTCATCGTCGACCCGCACAAGTGGTTGTTCGCGCCGTTCGACTGCTGCGCGTTGCTCTACAAGGAGCCGGCCAAGGCCCAGGCGATTCATGCGCAGCATGCCGGCTACCTGGCCTTCCTCGACGCCTACGGCGACTGGAATCCGAGCGACTTCGCCATCCATCTCACCCGCCGTGTTCGCGGGTTGCCGTTCTGGTTCAGCCTCGCCACCTACGGCACGGACGCGTATGCCGCGGCGATCGATGCGACCCTCGACCTGACCGCGGCGGCCGCCGAGCGGATCGAAGCTGCCGACCACCTGGAGCTGGCGCATGCGCCGTCGTTGTCGGTGGTGGCGTTCCGGCGCAAGGGCTGGGACGGCGCGCAGTATCAGGCGTGGACGGAGCAGGCGATGGCGAAGGGCCTGGCGTTCGTGACACCCTCACGGCTCGACAAGCAGCCGATCTTCCGGTTCTGCTTCGTGAACCCCCGTACCACCACCGACGAGATCGACCAGATTCTCGACGACATGGCCTGAACCCGCAACACCCCCAAATGATGCCTGGCACCATCGACGGGGAAAGGTGCCTGGCACCTTTTGGCGCAAAAGGTGCCAGGCCTGTTTGCGAAGCAAGCGTTGATTTATCAACGATTTCTC
>CALBVR010000215.1 GCA_937969565.1 uncultured Acidimicrobiales bacterium
CGTCTCACTTTCACCCAACCGGGTGAAGGGGTCGCGTCTCACTTTCACCCGACGGTTCCGCGGAACCGTCTCAAGGTCGCGTCAGCCCGCGCCGACTTCTCCACCATTGCGGACTGGCGGTGGGGGCAAGGAACATCATCATGGGAAGACGAACGGCGGTTCTCGTTGGATCAATCCTCCTCGCAGCGGGCTCTTTCGCTCCTGCGGCGGCGCAGGCTCCTCCGGAAACACCATGTGGCGAAGCGCCGGCCGGCGCGAATGTCATCGTCTCGAATGCGGCGACCATCCTGGGAACCGATGGTGACGACTACATCTGTGCTGGCGACGGAACGAACCAGATCTTCGGTTTTGCCGGCGACGATCAGATCTTCGGCATGGGTGGCGACGACTGGATCGAGGGCGGCGACGGGGATGACTGGATCGACGCAGGCACCGAGGCAGACGTTGTCCATGGCGGCGACGGCCACGACTACATCGATGGCGGCCGCCACCCCGATTGGATCAACGGCAACGCAGGCAACGACACGATCTACGGAGGTGGTGGTCGCGACAAGATCCGTGGTGAAAAGGGTCGCGACATCATCCACGGCGAGCAGGGCCGGGACCGAATCTGGGGTGGAGCGGGCGCTGACGTCATTCGCGGCGGCAAGACCGCAGACGTCGTTCGCGGCAACCAGGGCGACGACACGATCGCCGGCGACCACGGAATCGACCGAGTGTTCGCCGGCCCGGGAGTCGACAAGTGCTCAGCCGACCGCGAATTCGAATGCGAGGAGCTGATCTCCGACATCGGGATCAAGACAATCGATCGGGACACGATCGCCCCGGCCACGAAGGTTGGTGAGCGAGTCAAGAACACGGGGTACTTCACTCCCGACTCAACGGTCACCATCTACCACTGGGCGAGCCCGCAGAAAGAGACACTCCTGGGCAGCCTCACGATTGCGACGGATCGCTTCGGGCAGTTTCGCTACTTCCACAACGCGAAGTTTCCGATGGGCTCGTACCTCGAGGTCAGCGACGACGGCACGGGACAACACGTCGGTCTGGAGATCACGTTCGACATAGCGCACTTCGGCGAATGGCCGCCCGACTATCCGGGGGTTCACTCGGTCGGGGCGTGGATGGAAGCGACGACGCCGCCGGACTCGACGATCTGGCAGGACAACGGAGGACGAACCCGCGGTTCCGCCGCCGATCCTGGATGGGCCCTGTTGACCGACGAGTCAGGCGAGTACCGGGGCTCGACGCACAACTGGCAGACCGAGCACTACCGGGTGCACTTCTCGCTGACTCAGGGCCGTGGAGCAATCGAGACCTACTCGTTGCAAACCAGTCCCGCCGACTTGTGGATCTCGCAGTATGCCGTCGGCGCAGAAGCTGGTCCCTGGACGCCAGACGGCGAGATCGAGGTGCGACGGAATGGCGTCCTGGTCGACGGAGCCGTCCCGACCGACTATCGAGGTCGCTTCAGTTTCGGCTTCGCCACGGAACTGGAGCCGGGCACGACGATCGCCGCAACCGATCGCAAGACCGGCCACACCGAGACCGTTGTCTACGAGGCGGAGTTCGAGTTTCAACAGTTCACCGGCACGCGGGCCATCGCCACGGGACACTTGTGGGTCGGGAGCGACGCAAGGACTGCGGAGGGGTTCGTCGTGGATCGCAGGGGACGAGTCCGTGTCGGCCTCTGGTCGCATGGCAGCCACCCCCCTCGATGGACGTACGGGATCGGGGACAACGTCGGAGACATCTACGTTCTGGCCATCCGCTCAATCAACGACGACAACCACGAGATCTACTACTTCTTCTGACCCACAGCGACACGGGGTCGCGTCTCACTTTCACCCAACCGGGTGAGGGGGTCGCGTCTCACTTTCACCCGGCGGTTCCGCAGAACCGCCTCAGCCGCTCATGGCCATCGCCGCATACATGGCGACGCCACGGTGCAGGACCGACTCGTTGAGCACCATCTGGTTGGAGTGCAGGGCGGGCGCGGCCCGCGGGTCATCCACCCCGTCGGGACACGCGCCCAGGCTCATGATTGCGCCGGGCACCTGTTGGAGGACGTAGGCGAAGTCTTCGGCGGCCATGTCCGGGTTTGGGGCCGCAATGTAGTTCCCGCCGCCGAGCGTCTCGTCGGTCATCTGACGCACCATGTCGACCATCGCTGGGTCGTTCACGGTGACCGGGTAGCCCTTGACGATGTCGACCGAGCAGCTGCAGCCGTGGGTCTCGGCGACGCCGCTGGCGACCCGGCCGATGCTCTCGTGCACCTGCGTGCGGGTCTGCTCGCTGAAGGCGCGGATCGTGCCTTCCATGGTCGCTGTCTCCGGGATGATGTTGTTCGTCGTGCCGCCGTGGATGTGGGCGATGGTGACGACGGCGGGGTCGAAGGCAGCAACCTCGCGGGTGAGCATCGTGTGGAATGCGCCGACCATCGCTGCCGCGGCGGTGATGGGGTCACGGGCGAAGTGTGGGCTCGCCGCATGGCCACCTTTGCCGGTGACCTCGACGTGCAGCTCGTCGCTGCTGGCGAACATGGGACCGCCCCGACAGAGGATCGAGCCGGCGGTCTGATTGGTGTCGACGTGGACGGCGAAGGCCCGGTCGACACCGTCGAGCAGCCCTTCCTCGATCATGTAGCGGGCGCCGTGGTGTCCTTCTTCGCCGGGCTGGAACATGAAGCGGATCCGCCCACGGAGCTCGGCCCGATTCTCCGAGAGCAGCCGAGCGGCGCCGGCGAGCATGGCGACGTGCGAGTCGTGGCCGCATGCATGCATGTGGCCCTCGAGCTTCGACGCAAACGGTTCGTCGGTGTCCTCGGTGAGGGGTAGCGCGTCCATGTCGCCGCGCAGCAGGATCGTCGGACCGTCGCGGCCGGTGTCGAGGTCGGCGACCACCGAGGTGGTGCTCTCCCCCAGCGTGACGTCGAGCCCCAGCCCGGTGAGCGACTCGAGGATTCGCTGTTGGGTTCGCGGAAGTTGGAGCCCCAGCTCGGGGTCGGCGTGGATTTCGCGGCGAAGTTCGATGACGTCCGGATCGACGGATCGGGCCGCAACGACGAGGTCGGACTCGGGTGCGCTCATGAGCGCACCGTACTTTCTTCTTGCAACTGACGTCGCGTGAGGTCGTACGGTCGTCGGTATGGACGACAACGGCGAACTGGTTCGGGTGGGAGATCTGGCTGCGGCGACGGGCCTCACGGTTCGGGCGCTCCACCACTACGAGGCGATCGGCTTGTTGGAACCCACGGAGCGAACGGCGGCCGGGCATCGGCTGTACGGCACGGCGGCGGTGGAGCGGCTGTATCGGATCGGCCTACTGCAACGGTACGGGTTGTCGCTGGATCAGATCCGGCACTCACTCGACGACCCGGAGTGGGATCTTGCGGCCCTGCTCGCCCGCCACCTCACGGAGATCGATGCCGAGTTGGACGAGCGGCGGCGCCTTCGTTCCGGGCTGGCCGCAACGTTGGCCGCGCTCGACGCAGATCGCAGTCCGCGCAATGACCTGATGAACCTGTTGGAGGAAATGATGAACGCGAACCAGGTGAACGAGAGGATCTCGATCCTCGTGTACAAGGACCTCGAGGCAACGCATCGGTTCCTCGTCGAGGTGTTCGGTTTCACGCCGGGCGAGGTGATGACCGACCCGAGCGGCACGGTGGTGCACGCCGAAGTCTCGGCGGGGGACGGGATGATCTGGCTCCACAACGAGAGCAGTGAGTTCGGACTCGCTTCACCTGCATCGCTTGGTGCTGCGTCGGCGACGATGGCGATCATGGTCGACGACGTGGACGAGCACCATCGGCTCGTCGCCGAACGCGGCGCCGAGATCGTCTACCCGCCGGTCGATCAGCCCTACGGCTACCGCGAGTACTCAGCCGTCGACCCCG
>CALBVR010000216.1 GCA_937969565.1 uncultured Acidimicrobiales bacterium
GGCCGCCGTCGCCGTTGTGGTGGTCGTGGTCGAAGGAGTCGTGCTTGTGGTGGACGACGACGCTGGGGTCGTCGTGGTCGGGGTGGATGACGTGGTGCTGGTGTCGGTCGAGCCAGCGGTGGAGCCGCCTGCGTCGCCCGCACTCGTGGTGGACCATGACGTCGAGTCGGTGCTGGACGACACCGTTGTGGTCGTGGCAGCGGCCGCGTCGGTCGTCGTCGTGGTGCTCGCGACCGCGTCGTTCGTTGTGGTCGTCGTTGCGTCGGTTGGTTCTCCTGCAACGGTCTGGGCGCCACTCGAACATGCAGAGAGCACTGAGAGAACGAGGAGAAACTGGATGATCGACCGCCGAGCCACGCTGTTCTGTCGGCAGAACCCCGTTCGGGTTCAAGGTTGCGCTCAACCGACGGGTGTCGTCTCCGGTTCGTGGTGGAGCTCCGCCAGTTCTGTGCGGGCCTCGCGCAGCACACCGAACGCCGTTTGGAGGAAGAGCGCGGCGATGGCGACGCCGACGATCACGTCGGGCCAGCGACTGTCGAGCCACCACACCAGTGCGGCGGCGCCGAGGACCGCGGTGTTGGCGATGAGATCGTTGCGTGAACACAGCCACGTCGATCGCATGTTGATGTCGTCCGACCGGTGGGACCAGAGCAGGTAGAAGGCGAAGGTGTTGCCGGCGAGGGCGACGGCACCCATGAGCCCCATCGCTTCGACTTCGGGCACGCTGCCGCGGGTGGCCTGCCAGGCGGCCTGGCCGAGCACGAGAAGCCCGAAGGCCAGCTGCAACGTTCCCTTGGCGAAGGCGGCGCGGGCCCGCCAGCGCGCGCCCCGATGCAGCACCCAGATGCTGAATCCGTAGACGGCGGCGTCGCCGAACATGTCGAGTGAATCGGCGAGGAGCGCGACGGATCGGGCGAGCCAGCCGACGGTGAACTCGGCGACGAACAACACGGCGTTGATGACCAACACCATCCAGAGGATGCGGCGTTGTCGCCCGCGCAGCTCGGCGAGCTCTTCGCCTTTGGCGTCACAGCATCCAGCGCTCATCGTTTCAGTGTGGCAGCTCTATCCGTCGACGCGGACGGAAAGTTCGAGGCCGACGCCGTCGTCGCACGGCCCGAGCGTGTCGTACGAGGTCGGGTTGCCGAGCGTCGCGTCGTACCGGACGTTGAAGTGATGGCCGCATTCGTCGTCTTCGGGAACCTCCCGTTCGCCGGTCTCGAACAGGCGGATCAGTGCGTCGATCTCTGCGAACGCTGCGTCCACGCTGCGAGGCAGAAAGTCGACCTGGCCGACGCCGGCATCGTCGTGGCGGAGCTCTTCGCTCAGGACGTTCCCGTCGACGTCGTAGGCGATCTCGAGTTCGGCGAACGTGCCGAAGTAGGTCGTGAGCGTGTGGGCCATCGGCTGCTGGCGTTCCCATTGTTCGACGGCGAGGTCGAAGGTATGGCGAGCTTGCGCCACGTTCCGTTCGTTGGTTCGCACGCTGAGGTCGTCGTCGAGCGGCTCGCTCGTGCCGCATGCGGCAACCATCGAGACTGCGGCGATGAGGAGTGCGAGACGTCGTCGGAGGTTCATGTGGTGTTTGACGTTCCGGATGCGCTTCCGGTTCCCGGTGAACTCGAGGAGGGCCGGTTGACTGGTCGGGGCGCCCGCACGGTGGACGCCACGACGGCGACCGTGAAGAGCACGGCGGATACTGCGGCCGTCCACCGCAACGATTGCAGCGGCCAACCCCAGCCGGCCGCCACGGCTGCCTGCCGTTCGGCGGCGTAGAGCGGGAGCACCTTGGCGAACGTGGTGCCTGGGTCGACGACGAATTGAATGCCGATGATGCCGACGAGGAGCAGCATGGCTTCCATCTCGCGTTGCACGAGCGCGCCGACTGCGAGTCCGAGGGTGACGGATCCGAGCAGTGCGAAGGTGAAGGCCCAGATGAGTTCCGTTTCGTTGACGATGACGGGGTCTCTGCGGATGTAGAGCCAGAGGCCGGCGGCGACGAGGGCGCCGAAGGTGAGGGCGCAGAGCACACGTCCAGCGAGGATCTCACCGCTGCGGAAGTTCAGGAGCGACAGCCGCGGCGACACCTGATGCATGCCCTGGGTGAGGAAGAGGGTGGCGACGGAGAAGGCCCAGCCGATGCCGACCGACGCGAAGACGGGGGCGTAGTCGTCGCTGCCGGTGGTCCAGTAGAAGACGAGTGGCAGCAGGATCAGCATGGCGAGGGCCAGCCGGCGGCGGCTGAGTTCTCTGGCCTGGGATTGGGCGACGGCGGCGACTCGGCGGAGCATCACGTGACCTCGGTGATGACGCCGTTGGCGACTTCGGCCACTCGGCTCACGCGGTTGCGTTCGGCGAGGAGATGGGTGATGACGATGACGGCGCGACCCTCGTTGGTCCATCGTGCGATCTGATCCCACAGGTTGACGTAGGTGCCGTGGTCGAACCCCTGGTACGGCTCGTCGAGCAGGAGCACCTGCGGGTCGTCGAGGAGGGTGAGGGCGAGGTTGAGTTTCTGTCGTTGGCCGCCGGACAGGTCGCGGGAGACGGTGGTGTCGGCCAGGTCGAATCCGAGCACATCGAGCATGTCGAGTGCGCGTGTCCTGGCGGCGGCGGGGTCGGCGGTGCCGGCGGCGAGGAGGTTGAGGTGTTCTTCGGCGTTGAGAAGATCGACGAGTCCGGGTTGTTGGGGGCACCAGCCGAGCGAGCCGTCGATGCGGATCGTGCCGGAGTCCGGTGTGAGGACTCCGGCGCAGATGTTCATGAACGTGGATTTGCCGGCGCCGTTTTCTCCGACGAGCGCCACGGACTCTCCCCGCTCGACGGTCAGGTCCGCTCCGCGTAGGACAGACTTCGATCGATAGGACTTGGTGACGCCTTCAGCGTGGAACATCGGATCCGGTCGGGTGCGCCATGCTCACAGCGGCAACCGTAACACCGCTTGGTTCAGCGGCTGGCGGAGCGCGCGCCTTGGACGACCCGAGGGATTTCGCCGCCGTAGATGGAGCGAAGTGCGGCAGGCGCGTCGAAATCATGCTGCTCGAGTGCGGCTTGGAGTTCGTCCACCTCGGCGGGGGCGCTGCAGTGGCGGCGAAGGTAGATGGCGAGGGAGGACGGTGTCTCGCTGCGTTGGCCCGGTTGCAGCCGATGTTCGAGTTGTTGGAGTTGGGAGGCGAACGCAAGGTTGGGGAGGACCTGCACGCGGCGGGAGCGGGTGAGCTCGAAGGCGTCGAGGAATGTGCGTCCGTCGTCTCGCATCAGCAGGGCGATGGCGAGGCTGGCCGATCGGCTGACGCCGACCTCGCAGTGCACGAGGACCGTGACGTTCGGGTCGCTGGCTCGGGCTTCGTCAACCCACGAGAAGAATTGTTGGATGGCGTCGTCCAGGTTGTGGTTCATCTCGTCGTTGGCCGGGAGGAAGAGGTGCTCGAAGTCGTCGGCCAGAAAGGCGACGTCGGTGCGTCGGCGTTCCTCGAGGCAGCTGACCACGTGCGTGACGCCTTTGGCCGACATCGTGTCGAGGTGTTCGGGTGAGGGCCGTCGTCCGACCAAAAGGGTCGGGGTGATGCTGCTGAAGGCTTGGAGGTAGAGGTCGTCGTCGCCGATCCACTCGAGTGCAAAGAACGAGCGAACTCGTCGGATCGGATTGGGGAACGGCATGAGTCGGTCCGGGGCTAGAGCTCGACGATGGCGATGTGTGGGTCTTCGAGCATGCCGATGTAGAGGCTGCCGTTGGCGACCCGAGCCGAGGTGGTGATCGCGACCTTCCCGGTCGGATCCTGGAGGTTGTGGGCGACGTTGCCGTCGAGGTCGTAGCCGACGACCAGGCCGTGACGGAGCGCCTTCGGCTTCACGGCGTCGGGCAGCCGGAAGGCGATGTGTTTCATCCACGTCTTGGTGCTCATGACGTCGACCTGCGGGTTGCGGGGTGATGCGTACCCCACCCAGACGATGCCGTCGGCGAACGACAGGTTGTCGGGGAAGCCGGGGAGGTTGTCGAGGAAGACCTCGGTTCGGCCGGCCTTGTCGCCCGTGAGCCAGTGCCGGTGGATCCGGTACTTGGCGGTCTCGGCGACGAAGACGGAGGATTCGTCGGCGTCGAGGGCCACGCCGTTGGCGAAGGCGAGGTTGGGGACGAGTTCGGTCACCTCGCCGTCGATGTTTCGCCGAAGGAGGCGACCGGTTGCGGTGCCTTCGACGATGTCGTTGCTGTAC
>CALBVR010000217.1 GCA_937969565.1 uncultured Acidimicrobiales bacterium
CCGGGCATGCGGTCGGCCTGTTGTCGCTGCTGCTGTCGGGCTTTGCGGCTTCGGCGGCGTTGTTCGTCGCTGCGGTCACCACAGCCGGCGGCACGATTCTGCTGATCAAGCACCGACTCGGCAGCCGGCCCACCATCACCGAGCGCGAAACCGCAATCCTGACCTCTGGCCTCGGCCTGACATTCTTCGTGTTGTTCGTCGAGCCGGGACTCGACGGAACGCAGGCGTTCCTGATCGGTTCTGTCGCAACGCTGGCCATGTGTGCGGCGCTCTTCTCGGCGATGTTCCTCATGTGGTTCGCCGGTCACGATCCCGCGACGGTCTCCGTGCCGTTCGTGCTGATCGCCGCTGCGCAGACCGCATTGTTCGCAACCTCGATGGCGAACGCCATCGACGACCTGTTCACGGGGGCGGCGCCTGCCATTCAGTTGATCGGGCTCGGGCTCGCAACGGCCGCCATCCTGCACCACTCGCTCGCCGACATCTTCGCCCCGACCGTGATCCGCAACTCGGAGGTCGACGCACGGCGCAGCCTCGTGTCGTTCCTCGTGGTGCTCGTCGGCCCGATCCTCGTCGGTGTCAACCTGATCACCAACCTCGACCTGTCCCTGCCGGTGCTCACCGTCGGATCAAGCATGATCTCGCTGCTCGTCGCCGGCCACCTCTTGCAGCTCGTTCGCCATTGGGTCGCCGTCGAGCATCAGGGTCAGCACGATCCGCTGACCAATCTGCCGAACCGTCCGCTGTTCTTTGACCGCCTGGAGCTGGCGATCGACAGCGCCCGGATGCGTGAAGTCCGCTTTTCCACCATGTTCCTCGACCTCGATCGCTTCAAGGCGGTCAACGACACGCTGGGTCACGACGCCGGTGACGAGCTCCTTCGACAGGTCGCCAACCGCCTCCACGAGGCGTCATTGCGTGTGGGCGATGACCTCACGGTTTCCCGCCTCGGCGGCGACGAGTTCGCCATCCTGATTCCACAGGTCAAGGACGAACGCCACTCCCATGCGATCGGCCGGCTCTTCCTCGACCAGTTCCTCGAACCATTCGACGTCGGCCTCCGAGACATCTACGTGACGCCATCGATCGGTATCGCGCAGTTCCCCCAGGACGGCGACACGGTCGAAGCACTCATCGAGAACGCCGACACGGCCATGTTCGAGGCAAAGGAACGCGGCCGCAACATGGTCGTCAGCTACTCCCCCGAACAACGCGTGCCGG
The DNA here is from genome assembly GCA_937969565.1 of uncultured Acidimicrobiales bacterium. Lineage (GTDB taxonomy): Bacteria > Actinomycetota > Acidimicrobiia > Acidimicrobiales > SHLQ01 > SHLQ01. Next base: position 1,222 of record CALBVR010000217.1, read on the forward strand.
GTGCGCATCGTCTCGAGATCGAGGCCGCTCTGCACCGGGCGATCGAGAACAGCGAGCTGCAGCTCTTCTATCAACCGCAGGTGGACATCACCACGGGCCGGATCTTCGCGGTCGAAGCCCTCCTGCGCTGGCTCCACCCGACGCTCGGCCAGATCGGGCCGGACAAGTTCGTCCCGGTCGCCGAGGAATCCAGCCTCATCGACAACATCGGACAGTGGACGCTGAACGAGGCCTGCCGCACCGCAGCCCGATGGGCTCGGATGGGTCTCCCACCCATCAACGTTGCGGTCAACCTCTCACCACGCCAGTTCCAGAAGTCGGTCCATCTCACCAACAACGTGGCTCGCGCCCTGCGCGATTCCGGTCTCGAACCCGGGCGTCTCGAACTCGAGCTGACCGAGTCGCTGGCGTTGGAGAAGCCTGAAGAAGTGAATGCGACCCTCGCCCAGTTCCGTGAGATGGGCATTCGGACGGCGATCGATGACTTCGGTGTCGGCCACACCGGCCTCGACTATCTCGACCGCATTTCGGTCGACACGCTCAAGATCGATCGCTCGTTCATCAACCGCATCGGTGAGAGCGGCGCTCCGCTGGTGACCGCAGTCATCTCGCTCGCTCGGGGTCTCAACCTGGACGTGATCGCTGAAGGTGTCGAAACGAAGGCGCAGGTCGACTTCCTGAAGAGCCACGGCTGCCGGTACATGCAGGGCTATCTCTTCTCGAAGCCGCTCACCGCTCCGCAGCTCGAGCGTGTTCTGCGCAACCAGTTGGATCGTTCGAAGGCCGAAATCACGCCGCCGGAGATCCCACGCACGGGTTCCGTTCCGGGCTGACGCTCACCGGTTCACCGTCGATCTAACGCTCCGGATCGGCGACCAAGGCCACCGCAAGCGATGCTGCAAGCCGGGCGTTGTTCTCCACGAGCGCAAGGTTCGCCGGCACGGATGCGCCCTCGGTCGCGGCGGCGATTCGTCCGAGCACGAACGGTGTCACCGCTGCCCCGACGATGCCTTCCTCGTCGACGGCACGCAGCGCTTCGGTGAGTGCCGCGTCGTGAACCGCCTGGTCGAGTGCGTCCTGCGCCGGCACGGGCGTGACGATGAGGGCACCGCGGCCGAAGTCTCGCTGTGCCGAGACGATTCGGCTGAGCTCGCTCACGTCGTCGCACCGATGTGGGATCGGCAGGCCGGAGGTTCTGGCGGTGAACGCCGGGAATTCATCGGTCTGCCAGCCGATCACCGGCGCTCCGAGCGTCTCCAACGCCTCCAGCGTGTGCTCCAGGTCGAGGAAGCTCTTCGCTCCGGCGGAAACGGTCGCTACCGGGTGTCGGGCGATGGCACCGAGGTCAGCGGAGATGTCGCCGGTCCGGCCCCAATCACGATGGACGCCGCCGATGCCTCCCGTGGCGAACACCGGGATTCCGGCGGTCGCTGCGATGGCCAGTGAGGCGGACACGGTGGTGACACCCACGTTCCACCGTTGCCCCACGGCGATCGGAAGGTCCCGTCCGGCCGTCTTGCGATCGGCGGTGAGCACACGCTCCCACTCATGGTCCTCGATGCCGGCACGCATCGTCCCGTCGATGACCGCAGTCACCGCCGGAACAGCGCCCAGCTCGTTTATTGCCTCGACGCTGCGACGAAGTGCCGCCTCGTTGTCCGGCGTGGGAAGGCCGAGGTTGGAGTAGACCGTCGACTCCAACGCCACGATGGGCGCTCCCTCAGCGAGTGCGGTTCCAACGGCGTCGCTCAACGCAACGGTGCTCACGGTCAGTCCTCCGGGGCTCGTTCGGACAGGCGGGCGCCTGGTTCCTGCAGGGTACGGGCGGCAAGCCGGTGGCCCTCCTCCACGGCATCGATCGCGGTCCGTCCAGCGAGCATGGCACTGACGAACCCACCGGTGAACGCATCGCCGGCACCCGTCGAGTCGGAGGCATCCACGTGCGGCGGGCTGATTCTTCGGAACTCCCCGTTCGCGTGGGTGATCACCGTGGGTCGGTGTCCATGGGTGATCACGCTCCAGGTGGTGTTCGGAAACCGAGATTGCTCGCGGAGAAGAAAGCGGGCTTCGTCGCGGTTCGCGACGACGAGCGTCGGTCGGACGGCCTCGATCAGTGCGAGAAATTCCTGTCGCCCGAAGTCGATCAAGGCGGACTCGGAGGACGTGGACAGCGAGATCGGGATGTTCCGCTCGACTGCGTCGCCGAGCAGCCGGTGACAGGTGTCGGCGAGCGGCCCCGACATGAACGAATATCCCGGGACGTGCAGCCACGTTGCGTCGTCGAGCACGGTCGGATCGACGACAGAGAGCCGGGTGCTGGCCCCTCGATCCGTCAGGAAGGAACGCTCTCCCCCGGCATCAACCAGTACGACGATCGTGCCGGTCGTACCTTCGTGTCGAACGGCGGCGTCGACGCCTTCGCGTGCCAACGAGGCAACGAGCTGGTGGCCGCGCTCGTCTTCGCCCACCTGCCCGATGAACCTGCTTGCTGTTCCTGTGCTCGCCACCGCCACCGCAACGTTCGCGGCGCTTCCACCTCGAGCATGCGTGACGCGCGACGGCGTGTCGGAACCCCGATGCAAGCTGTCGGTGGCCCACACCACCACGTCGGTGACGAGGTCACCGATCGTCACGAACACCTGGGGCGCAGTCGCTCAGGCGCCGCCCTGAATCAGGCGGTTTCGGTCGTGCTGGTCCGAAGGTCGACGACCTCGACGCCCTCGAGCGGTCGGGGTGCGTCGCCGGCCAGGGCGAGGATCTTGTTGGCAAGCTCGCGCATTTCGACTCGCTTCTCGGCGGCACGGCCGTCGAGATGCCGGAGTTCGGCCTTGCGAGTGTCG